>JBFYSG010000077.1:0-5469 GCA_041301835.1 Chloroflexota bacterium
CCGCAGCACCCGCAGCACCTGAAACACCTGTATTGCACGAAACACCCATCCCGCACGGTTGGGCGCCAAAATTCTTCACCATCTGGACCGGGCAGGCGCTCTCCCTGGTCGGTTCGGCGCTGGTGCAGTTCGCGCTGGTCTGGTGGTTGACGCAGAAGACCGGCTCTGCCACCATTTTGGCGACGGTCTCGCTGGTGGCACTCCTGCCGCAGATCGTGCTGGGTCCCTTTGTCGGCGCCCTGGTGGACCGCTGGAACCGCCGCTTGATCATGATCGTGGCGGATACGTCCATCGCGCTTTGCACGGCTGGCTTGATGCTGCTGTTCGCGCTGGGCAAGGTAGAGATCTGGCACATTTACGCCATCTCGCTGCTGCGCTCGCTGGGCGGCGCCTTCCATTACCCGGCGATGTCCGCTTCCACCTCGTTGATGGTGCCGGACAAGCACCTGGCGCGCGTCGCCGGTGCGAACCAACTGCTGCAGGGATTGGTCACCATCTTCGCCCCACCGCTGGGCGCCCTGCTGATCACGCTGCTGCAAACGCAGTGGGTGCTGGGTATCGATGTCGTCACCGCCCTTCTCGCTGTCGTCCCGTTGTTGTTCATCTCCATCCCACAGCCGGCGCGCCAGATGGCACAGGCTGCGGGTACCGCGGAAAAGACCACCTACTGGCAGGACCTGGTCGCCGGTTTCCGCTATGTCCTGCAGTGGAAGGGGCTGCTGGGCATCATCATCCTGGCGATGGTGCTCAATTTCATGCTCAGCCCGAGCTCGGCGCTCGTCCCGCTGTTGATCCTGAAGGAGTTCCACGGCGGCGCGCCGGAACTTGCCTGGGTGGAATCAGTGTTTGGTGTGGGTGTCATCCTGGGCGGCATCACCTTGAGCGCCTGGGGCGGATTCAAACGCCGGATCGTGACTTCCTTTCTTGGCATCATCGGCATCGGTGTGGGGGTGGTGCTGACGGGGCTGGCACCCTCGAATTTCTTCTGGATGGTGCTGGTGGGTCACTTCATCCTCGGCTTCATGCAGGTGCTTGCCAACGGTCCCATCCATGCCATCTTCCAATCTGCCATCCAGCCGGATATGCAGGGGCGCGTCTTTTCGATGATCAGCGCCGGGGCAACCGCCATGATGCCGCTCAGCCTGCTGATCGCCGGACCGCTCTCCGATTGGCTGGGCGTGCGGGTCTGGTTCGTCTTCGGCGGAAGCGTGTGCATCCTGATGACCCTGGCGGCGACCTTCATCCCGGCGATCATGAACATCGAGCAGAACAAGCAGCAGCAGAACGCCGCGCCTGCGGCTTGAACGCCTGCAAGGATGCGGGCAGCCTCTATGAGAGCGGGCAGACCTTTGGTCTGCCCGCTGTTTCAATCATCGTCGTCTGGATTGTTGCTATCGTGGCATTTCGTACAGGTGGCGGTGTTCAAGTTGCTGGTGTGACAGTCGCGGCAGGAGGCATCTTCGTGGTCGATGCAGTTGCCGTCACAGCCGCCGGGGTGCGAGAGTGTATAACTGGCGGGGGTCCAGGAACTTGTGCTGTGGCACTGGCTGCAAGCCATGCCGCTGAAGAGACCGGCGTGGAAGGCAGGGTCGGCATGGCAGGCGGCGCAGGCGCTGGAAAGCCCGCTGAAGACGCCCCCACCGTGGCACTGGGTGCATGCCAGGGCGGTGTGCGCGCCGGTCAGCGGGAAACCGCTCAGGTTGTGGTCAAAGAAGGCAGGCGTCCAGCCGGAGGTGCTGTGGCAGGAGGCGCAGCCCGTGCCGTACTGCCCGGCGTGGGCATCGTCCGCGGCGTGACAGGCGTAGCAGTCCGTGGGCGTGCCCTGGAATACCCTGCCCACGTGGCACGACTCGCATGCCACGCCGACATGCATGCCGGTCAAGGGGAACGCCGACAGGTCGTGGTCGAACAGGGCGGGCGACCAGCCTGCCGGGGTGTGACAGGTGCCGCAATCAGTGCCGAAGCGTCCTTGGTGGGCATCCTCGCCGATATGGCAGGCAGCGCATTCCGTCGGGGTGCCTTTATAGATCCCGTCCGCGTGGCAGGAGGCGCAGGCTGCCGTGGCATGCACCCCTTCCAGTGGAAAGATGGAAAGGTTATGGTCGAAGGTGGAAGGGACCCATCCAGCAGGCGTGTGGCAGGTGGCGCAAGCCTCTCCCAGGCTGCCCAGGTGGACATCGTCCTGGATGTGGCAGGAAACACAGTCCGGCGGGGCGGCGCGCAGGTGGGCAATGGTGCTCGCCCCGGGATGACATTCGGAACAGGCGATCCCGACGTGCAAGCCGGTCAGCGGGAAGAGGAAGAGATTATGGTCGAAATCATCCCCGTAACGGTCCACCCCGTCGTGGCATTCCAGGCATCCGCTGCCAAAGTCAAGCAGATGGGCGTCCATGAAGGCGGCATCCAGGTCCTGGTGGCAGGTCTGGCAGGATGCGGCGTCAAAAGTGGTCAGGTCCGTGCCGTGGCAATCGCCACAGGTGAAAGCCTGTCCGTCTGGCAGGGAGGCATGCCCCGCCAGCGAGTAGCCCAGCATGTCGTGCGGAAAGGCGCCGTCCTTGAAATCGGTCAAAGAGGCTTCGGGACCGCGGTGGTCGGGGTGGCAATCCTGGCAGGCGTAATCGGGGTTAAGCCGGTAGATCGCTCCGTGGAGCGTGGCGGGGTCCTGGCGTTCGGCGGCGATGGTGCTGTGGCATTCCTGGCACCTGCCCGACATGCCAGCGGGATCCCAGAAAGGAGCATGGCAGAGACTGCACTGACCGCCGAAATCCGCATGCGCTGTAAAGCCGTTGAGAGGCGGACCGGATGCGGCGTTCAAGGGACCCGGGCTGAACAGCACGCCGCCGCGCAGCAGGCTGAGGATGGCGATCACGGCAAGCGTCAAGCCGGCGGAGATCAATCCTGTGGGGGTAAGACAACCAAGCGGGGCTTTTTTCATCGGCGCGTCGCTACCGCAGCAGGGTGGCGTAATACAGGGCGGCGAGGATGTGAATGAAGGAGGCTGTGAACAGTGCCATGCCGATCGGGACATGGATGGCATGCCAGATGGCGAGCGCCCGCCTTGCGGCGGCAAGCGTTTTTGCCTGTATGTCCCCGGAAGGCGTGTCCAGTTCCGTGCCGTCCAGGGCGCGCGGGACGAGGGTATAGATGTAACGACCGATGAATCCGCTGAAGACAATGACCAGTGTCAGCGCCAGGCTGGCGCCAGCGAGACCGTTGAACTTCCAGGAGGTATGCAGCAGGACCATGTAGGGTCCCACGATGCCGGTGAAGATGTGGAACTGCAGCCATTCGGACATGCGCCCCCAGCGCGCCAGGCGGCTGCGCTTGCGCAGGGAATAAAGCACCTCGGTCATCAGCATCAATACAAAGCCGATCACACCGATCAGGTGACCGAACAATCCGCTGGCGGGCGGGATGGCACGCGTTTGCAGGCTGACGAAGCCATAAATAAGGGTGATGAGCACAACCGCCAGCAAGGCAAACCAGAGTTCACGGTTGCTGTTGCGCATGGTCCTCACCTGCCATTATACGTTGTTTGCGTTCCGGGCAACCCAGAAATCCAGCAGGATCTGCCCTGCCAGTTCGTTCCGGCTGAGCAGCTGCGCCCGGATGGAGGAGATATCCGCCTGGGTCGAGATCAACTCCTGCAGGGGCAGCGAGAGGGTCTGCTCACCCATCACCACCGCGCCGCGGATCGTGGTCTCATCCACAAGCAGGCGCAGCAGGTTGACACCGCCGCCGGAGGCAACCGCGATCGTGCCGGGCATGGGCTGCCAGGTCTCGCTGGAGCCGCGTGTCATGGTGACCTCGTCCGTGCGGCTGGAGCCGACTGCTCCGATGATGCTGGTCATGATGCCCGCCAGGCGCAGGACGTTGACCGCCACGGCGCGCTGGTAGGTGCGCTGCTGACCGGTCATGTTGGCTCCGGCGGTCTCACCCTGGCGGCGGGCAGGCAGCCACAGCAGGTCGAGCAGTTTTTTGCCGCTCAGCGGGTCGTACACCTGGGCGACATCGCCTGCGGCATAGATATCCTGCGCGCTGGTCTGCAGATGCTCATCGACCAGGATGCCGCGTTCGGTCGCCAGACCGGCTTCCTGCGCCAGTTCGATGCGCGGCCTGACGCCAATGCCACATGCCACCATGCTGCAGGGCAGGACCTCTCCCTGGGTGGTGCGCACGGCTTGCACCTTGTTCTTGCGCCCCAGGATCTCGGCGATCTCGGTGTGCGCATGGATGCGGACACCTTCGTGCCGCAGCCTGTCTTCCACCAGCCGGGATTCGGCTTCATCCAGCACCGCGGTCCAGTAGCGCTCGCCGCGCAGGAAGAAATGCACCTGCATCCCGTGCGCCCGCAGCCCCTCGACCAACTCCAGTGCCAGGATGCCGCCTCCGACCACCACCGCCGTGCGCCCGCGCCGCGCCATGTGCAGGATGCGGCGGGTATCCTCCAGGTCGTCCAGGTGGACCACACCCTGCAGGTCGGCGCCCGGCAGGTCCAGGCGCATGGCGGTCGCTCCACTTGCAAGCAGCAGGCGGTCATAGGTCAGCGTGCCCGCGCTGCCCAGTTCCAGGCGGTGCTCGCCGGGCAGGATCCGGGTGGCGTGAGCATGCACGAAGCCGACCTGCAGCGCCTGCCAGTCCTGGGGCGAGAAGATATTGAGTTGTTTCTCGGGCAGTTCACCGCTTAAATAATAGGCAAGACCGGGGCGCGAGTAGAACCCGTGCGCATCATCGGTGACCAGTGTGATCTGCGCAGACGGGTCGGCGCTGCGGATGGCTTCCACTGCCGCCACCCCCGCCACACCGCAGCCGAGGATCACATGCCGGGTCATCGCTCGGGCTCCTTGAAGATCTTCAAGCGGTCGAAGCGCAGAACACCGCGCGGGCAGCGCTGGATGCACTCTCCGCAGGTCAGGCAGCGCGGGTTGATGATGTGCTTTCCCAGCCAGGCATGCCGGCGCACATCGATATCGATCGGGCAGTTGAACGAGCAGATGCCGCACTGCACGCAGCGCGTCGGTTCGGGGACCACATGCCCCGAAGCCAGGGCTTCATGGCGGGTCGTTTGCAGGGAGGCGTGTGATCTGGGGGGCATCAGGTTTGCGAAATGGGTCCAGGGAGGGCGATAAACCCCATCTTACAGGCGGAACAGGAAAACTGCAATAGGAATAAAGAAACCAGGCTTCCACAGGAAGCCTGGTCCTTGTAGGTTACGTGTGGGGGGTTACAGGGGGATGACGTTGGCTGCCTGGAGTCCCTTGGGACCCTGCTCGATGGAAAATTCCACCTTCTGGTTCTCTTCCAACTTCTTGTAGCCTTCCATCTGGAGGGCGGAGAAGTGGACGAAGACATCTTCGCCTTCTTCGCGACCAATAAAGCCGAAGCCCTTGGTGGCATTGAACCATTTGACCGTACCGATATAACGTTCGTCTGACATTTTTCTTTCTCCTACATTAAAAAATATTGCGC
>JBFYSG010000078.1:0-3113 GCA_041301835.1 Chloroflexota bacterium
CCCCACAGGAAGACGCCGCCCAGCAGGAGCAGCGGTTCCTTCTCATAGCGGTCGAGCCACCACAGCACCCAGGCGAAGAGCAGGGCAGAGCCGAAACCGATCAGTGCGGAGATCAAGAGTCCCATAAGTGCCTCCATCCAGGAACAGGATTAATCCATTTCATCTTTCAGCACCAGGCGGGTGCGCTCGATGCGCGCCTCGGCGGGGTCGATGCCGAGGACGCGCAGCACTTCCTCCGGGCGCCCGGTGGCACCTTCGCGCATCGACAGGCGCATGTGCAGGCTTTCGTCGCGCCGTTCGAGCGAGAAAATGAGCGGGCGCAGGTCGTAGGGCTTGCCGCGGCGCTCACGCGGCAGGGAGGGCGCATCCAGCAGGCTATGAACCTGCGCATCCAAGCCGGTGATGCCCGGCGGCAGGCTGAGGCGGTACTCCGCCGCGGCGACCTGCGTCTGCAGGGCTGGCGAGCGCTCATCCACCTGCGCGAGCGAGAGCAGGGCGAGACCCGGAGGGGCGGCGGCTTGCAACGCCTGCTGCCACTCCGCCCCTGCCTGCGGGGAGAGAGGCGGCTCTGCCGGCAGGTCCAGCCACAGGTCCACCACCTCCGCCAGCCCGGCGATGCCCAGCGGCAGGGCGCAGGCGATCTGCAGGCGCGGTCCGGGGTGGAAGCCTTGGGTGTACGCCAGCGGCAGACCGGCGCGGCGGGCGGTGCGCTCCCAGACCTGGTGCAGGTCGAGGTGCCCAATGTAGCGCAGGGAGCCGGTCTTGGAGAAGGTCAGGCGCACTCTCATGGGAGCCCGCCCGGCGCAGAGGCGGCGGGGCTTTTGACCTCGGGGCACTTCCAGTACTCCCCGGGGTGCGCCCGGCGCTCATCGGCGAACAGCGGCAGGATGCCGCAGGCATAGCAGGACTCGCGGCAGTCGGCGCGCACCTCCCCCGCCAGCGAGCGTTCATAGTCCGCCAGCAGGAACTTGCGGCGCACGGCGTCGGAGATGTGATCCCAGGGGAAGACCTCGGCGGGCGGGCGCAGGCGGTGGGTGTAGAACGCCGGGTCAAGCCCCTGCTCCTGGAAAGCCGCCAACCAGAGGTCGTAACGGAAGTGCTCGCCCCAGGCATCGAACTTCGCCCCGGCGCGCCAGGCGGCGTGGATGACCTCCGCCATGCGGCGGTCGCCGCGGCTGAGCCAGGCTTCGAGCAGGGTATCCTGCGGCTCGGTCCAGCTGAGCTTGATGGAACGGTCGCGCAGCCCCTGCTTGAGCAGGTCCTGCTTGGCGCTGATCTGTTCGGGGGTATCCACGGCGACCCACTGGAAGGGGGTGTGCGGCTTGGGGATGAAGGTGCTGACCCCGGCGTGGAGTTTGACCCGGTTGCCGAGGGCGCGGCGCCCTTCGGCAAGGACGCGGCGGCACAGGTCGATGATGGCTTGCACGTCCTCCAGCGTCTCGCTGGGATGCCCGATCATGAAGTAGAGTTTGAGCGTGGTCCAGCCGCGGCGGTAGATCTCGGAGGCGGTGGCGAGGATCTGTTCGTCGGGGATGTACTTGTTGATGATGCGGCGCATGCGCTCGCTGGCGGCTTCGGGGGCGAGCGTGAACCCGCTGGAGCGGCGCCCCTTGAGCTTTTCCATCAGGTCGACCGAGACGGATTCGATCCGCAGCGAGGGCAGGGCAACCGTCAGGTGGCGCCCGGCGAACTTCGCCCCGATGGCATCCACCAGTTCGAGGATGGGGGTGTAATCGGACGAGGAGAGCGAGAGCAGGGCAAGTTCCTCGAAGCCGCTGGACTGGATGGCAGCCTCCGCCGCGGCGACGACCTCGGCGACCGAACGCTCGCGCACCGGGCGGGTGATCATCCCCGCCTGGCAGAAGCGGCAGCCGCGCGTGCAGCCGCGCATGATCTCGATCGCCACGCGGTTGTGGACCGCCTCGATGTTCGGGACGATGAACTTCACCGGCGCAGGCGGCAGCTGCGCCACCATACGCTTGACCACCACGGCGGGCACGTCCGCACGGGTGGGCGATACGCGCGCCAGCGTGCCATCCGGGTGATATTCGGCGGAATAGAAGCGCGGCACATAGACCCCGGGCAGGCGCGCCAGGTCCAGCAGCAGGTCGTCACGCCCCTGCCCGCGCTGCTTTGCCCTGCCCAGCAGGTCGAGAATCTCGGAGAGCACTTCCTCGCCCTCGCCGATGACGAAGGCATCCATAAAGGCGTGCATCGGCTCGGGGTTGAAGCAGGCGTGCCCCCCGGCGATGATCAGGGGGTGGCGCTCATCCCGCCCGGCGGCGCGCAGGGGGATGCCCGCCAGGTCGAGCAGGTTGAGGGTGTTGGTGTAGAGCGTCTCGTAAGGCAGGGAGAAACCGACCAGGTCGAAGGCTGCCAGCGGATGGCGGCTCTCCAGCGAATAGAGCGGGATACCGTGGGCGCGCATCTGCGCTTCCATGTCCACCCAGGGGGCGTAGGCGCGCTCCGCCAGGGCATCGGGGCGGGCGTTGACCAGGTCGTAGAGGATCTGGATGCCCAGGTTGGAGATGCCCAGGTCGTACAGGTCGGGGAAGACCAGCGCCATGCGGGTGGCGGCGGAGTCCCAGTCCTTGCGGACGCTGTTCACCTCTCCGCCCACGTAGCGACCGGGTTTCTGCACCGAGAGCAGGACGCGCTCCAGGCGGGTATCGATCTCGTCCGGGGAAAGCATGGGCGGAATTATACCTGATATGAGTTGTCGGATTAAAGAGCGAGGGAGGAGGGAGGGGGAATTTTATTAGAGTTCGATCGTGTTCAGTAATTCCTTCAAGGCAAGTAACTCCTCTGTTGATAGAGTCACCCCCTTGCCCATTTTCTCGCCATCCGGTGACCAGTCACGGATATCGTATTTAGGGTCCCTGTCGTTCCAACGGATCAGGTTGACCTGTTTCTCCCAACCCGAAGCAGATTTGGAAAGCACGCCAATCTTCTTGATGATTTCGAATTTGATTTCGGACATTATAAATCTCCTCGTTTAAAAAATAGACCATCCACAGTCTTGACCTCATCCTCCATCAATCCATACAGTTGATAGACCAACTGATCGATCTCCCCTTCCAGCATGGACATATCTGCCTGCGGATTTAAGCAGT
>JBFYSG010000079.1:0-8355 GCA_041301835.1 Chloroflexota bacterium
CGTTGTCTTCACGTATCATGCAAGCGACCAGAAATGGGCTTTTTACCTGGATGGTCTGAAAGACAATGAGGGGATCCACAACCGGAAACAGATCGGGAATATATCAGACCTTACCATTGGAGGAAATGATAAAACACATACCGTCTCTTTGTATAACGGGTCCATGGATGACATTGCCATTTACCAGGGCACGCTCAGCGCCGAAGAAGCGCTGATGTACTGCCAGAACAACCCCCTGGATATCAACATGCGCCCTCCCAGCCCGGCATCCAGTTCCACACCCGAAGGTCAAGCAGGAGATTGTTCGCAAGGCTGGTCGCGGCTCTCCCCGGGAATACAAGCGATCGTCACACCTGGTACACTGCCCAATCGTTTGCGTTCCGAGCCGCTGGTGGGCGATAATATCCTGGCGTCTCTCCAGCCGGGGACGGTCGTCCAGATATTGCAAGGTCCAGTTTGCAGTGATACCCTGGTATTCTGGAAAGTCGAGACGGAGATTGACGGTCAGACCGCAACCGGTTGGACGGCTGAAGGCAATCTGAGCGAGTACTGGCTGGAACCGTACACGCCATAAACCAGTTGGATGATCAGGCGTAAGAATGGAAATGCGGAGCAGCTCACTGCCGCTCCGCATTGGTTTTCCTGACAGAAGGGGACTTGTTATTCGACGAGCAAACCGATGGCAGGAGGGAAGCCTTCGACGACCTTGAGCTCACCGGCGGGTGACTGGTAGATGTAGTATTCGAAGACTCCGCCGCGGTGCCAGCAGTAATTATCGGCAGGGAGAGTGCTGCAGGGGGTCCAATCGGCGAGGGAGCCATCGGGGAGGGCGAAGGTGACGGGGATGACACAGGGGAGGAATCGCGTTCCATTTTTGAGGAACGGGAGGAACGAGGGGTGTGGATGGGGGCGCCTGGATGGGGGTAACGTCCCGAAGGGAGGATGACCTGCGAGAGGGGTTGGGGGGAACCTTGGGGACGATGGGTGTGGTAAGAAATAATATGGGCGAATAACAACAGCGCCCCCTTGGGGGGCGCTGCGCGGCTGTCCAAGCAGGGGTTCAGCCCGCCTGGCGCGACGCCAGTTGGCGCGACGCCAGGTGGCGGTCGAGCATCGCCACCAACTGGTCGCGGCTGTAGCCGTGCACCGGGTTGTCGTTCTCGTCGAGCAGTTTCTCCAGCAGGGCGTTCAGGACGCGCTCGCCCTCCCATTTGGTCCCCACCAGGTAGCGCAGTTTCGGCTGCGGTGAGAAGAGTGCCTCCAGCACCGCGGCGGTGACGATGGCAGGCGGGGAGGGCTTGCGGTTCTGCTCGGATTCTTCCGCTTCGGCGGGCGGCGTCCCCGCGGGCGGCTCAGCGGGTTCGGGCGGCTGGTTGAAGGAGTCCAGCACAGCCTGCGCCTCGTCCCGGAAGGGCGGCTCGGCGCGCTCGAAGCGCGCCAGCATGCCGGGGAAGGCGTTCCTGCCCATGTTGCTGACGATGCCGCCGGGCTGGACGATGCTGACCCCCACGCCGTGATCCGCCAGTTCGTCGCGCAGCGCCACCGAGTAGGCTTCCAGGGCGTGCTTGGTCATGGTGTAGGGACCGTAATACTTCTTCGAGATCATCCCGCCCTGCGAGCCGATCAGCACCACCCTGCCGCGGGCTGCCACCAGCATGGGCAGGCAGGCGTTGGTCAGGCGGAAGGGACCGAAGACATTGACGTTGAAGATGTCCAGCAGTTCCTCTTCCGTGAAGGTGCCCACCATGCCCAGGTCGCCCAGTCCGGCGTTGTTGACCAGCCCGTAGAGCCCCCCGCCCGCTTTGGCGATGAAGTCCACGGCGGCGCGCACCTGGGCGGGGTGGCGCACATCCAGCGCCACGGGGGTGACGTTGGGGATCTCAGCCAGTGCCTGCAGGTCGGCTTCCTTGCGGGCGCCGGCGAAGACGGGATGCCCGCGGGCGGCAAGTGCCCGCGCCAGGTCGTTGCCGATGCCGGTGCTGGCGCCGGTCACCAGGATGGGTTGGGTCGAAGGTGTGTCCATGATGTGCTCCTGTATGCTTTTTCCCCGATTGTATCCCCCACGGCGCGAGCATTCCACCCTCCCGGGAGGGGTTCCGGCGGGCAGGATGGGTGGATCGAACGACCTACGCCTCGATCTGCAGAGGGGGCTTGGCGCGCTCGATGCCCAGGTCCGCCACCTGCCCCGTATCCAGGACGCGCTCCAGCGCCGAGCCCAGCAGGGCAAAGCCCAGCCCGGTGAGCAGCAGCAGTCCGATGGGCTCGGCGAGCCAGAAATAGTTGCGCTGCAGCGGGGCGGTGCGCAGGGCAACGTAGATCAACCCACCCCAGGAGGTGTAGCTGCCCATGACGCCGAAGATCGCCAGGGTGGCATCCAAAAAGATGTAGCCGGGGAGGAGGAAGGTCAACTGCGGCACCAGCACGCGGGAGATGCGCGGGATCAAATAGCGGAAGATGATGCGGGCGTTGCCGGCGCCGTAGATGCGCGCCGCTTCGATGTAGGGCGCCTCGCGCACCTGCAGGAAGGCGGCGCGGTAGGCTTTCACCGGGCTGCCGAGGGCATTCAACAACACGACAATGAGCAGGATGATGCCCAGGGAGATGTCGAAGAAAAGGCGCAGCATGATGCCGATCGCCAGGAAGGGCAGCACCATGCTGGCTTCGGACAGGCGCTGGACCAGGCTGTCGACCCAGCCGCCATTCCAGGCGGCGACGGCGGCGATGACCATGGAGACGATGGTGGTCAGGAAGGCGCCCAGCAAGCCGATCGCCAGCGCGCTGGGCGCGCCCCACACCAGGGGGATGAGCAGGTTGTTGCCGTAGTTGTCGGTGCCAGCGACACCGTACACCTGCCCGACCAGGATCAGGCGGGCGTCGATATCTGTCCCGGGTTCGAAGGTGGTGGCGTCGATCTGCAGGCTGTAGGTGCCCGCCAGGTTGACGGGCTGGCTGACCTGCGGCGAACTGAACAGGACGTAAAAGGCGGGGTAGCCGCCCTGCCCGCTGATCGCGTCGCTGGAAGAGCGCAGCAGCGGGAAGAGTCCATGGTCTGCCAGGGTGCGGCGCGGGATGCCGAGCGAAAAATCGAAGGGATAGTCACTATCGAGCGCGCCCTGTTTAAGAACGACCTGTTCGCCATCCGGCTTGGTCCAGGTCATGCTCGCAAAGGGTGCTTTTTCCTGATACGGGGCGTCAAAGAGCAGGTACATCTCCTGGGGGAAACCCCCGTAGGGGAACTCGATCGTGAAAAGGATGCTGACCCGGTCGCCGTCGACGCTCTTCTGCGCGGTGCCATCCAGGGTGGTGTATGTCAGGGTCGGGGGCAGGTCGCGCGCCCGGAAAGCATTGATCCATGCCGGCAGGGCATTGTGCGGGGTCGAACGGTAGGCGTACGGGTCAAGCGTCCCTTTCTTGGTCATCTCACCGGCGCCCCGGGCGCCGGAGAAAAACACCAGAGCGTACAGGCTCATCAGCACCAGCCCGAGCAGGATGAGCAAGCCGATGAACCCCGACGGCAGGCGCATCAGGCGGCGCAGGACGGCGCCGAAACCTGCCAGCCCCTGCCGGGTGGAGCGCCAGCCATCCTTAACGATGGAGACGAGGGGACGCGAGGGTCTGCGCACGGAAGCGGTCATCGCCGGGGAGGGCGGCAGAACGGCGCGCCGGCGCTGGCGTGCGAAGAGGCTGCGCGGGCGGGAAGACTCGCGCAGGCGCGGGCTGTTCTCTCCCAGGCGGATGCGCGGGTCAACCACGGCATAGGCGATATCCAGGATGAAAATGATCAACCCGAGCAGGTAGGCGAAGATGACCACGATGCCGATCGCCACCACGATATCGTAGTGGTTGAGCGCTTCCACGTACAGCAGACCGATGCCGGGCCAGGCAAAGAAATACTCCAGGGCGGTGGTCATCTGCCAGAAGCCGATCAGGGTGAGGGCAAAGGAAGTGATGATGTACGGCAGGGTGGGCCGCAGGATATGGCGCCGCTCCAGCGTGCCCGAGGCAACCCCCTTGGCAACCGCCAGTTCGACGTAATCCTCGTTGGAATAGAGGTAAAAGAAAGTGCGCCAGGCGGTGACGCATTGCAGGAACAGGTTCAGCAGGATCGCCAGCACCGGCAGGAGCATGTGGCGGGCGACGACCGTGATGTAACCCCAGGCGGTCTCCGGTGGCAGCATGTCGAACATCTTGTCGTAAGGCAGCAGTTTGAGCCAAATGCTGAAGACCAGCACCAGCAGGATGCCGTGCACCCAGGAGGGGATGGATGCCAGCGGCGCGAGCAGGCTGAACAGGCGGTCTGCCCACTGGTTGGTGCGGCGCCCCAGGTGGAGCGCCAGCGGCAAGCCCACCAGGAAGATGATGAGATCAGCCGTCCCCACCAGCAGCAGGGTATTGGGCAGGTGGGTGGCAATGATGTTGGTGATGCGGAAGCGCATGCTCCCCGGACCGCCGATGGCTGACATGCGCATGTAGTTGCTTATGTCCTCGCTCTCCTTGGCAAGCGACTCCCCCCATTGGAAGGACATGGCGTTCCACAACCAGCGCAGGTGGCGCGGCAGCCACGGCAGGTGCAAGCCGGCAGATCGCTGCATATCCAGGCGTTCCTGCTCGAGCTGTTCAGGGGTCAGGTCTGCCCAGACCCCCGAGTAGACGCGGTTCAGGACCAGTTCATCAATATCCCCCGGAACAATGAAATCGATGGTTCCCGCCTGGTTCGCCACCACGATGGTGGCGAAGACGCCGCCGAAGATGGTCAGCAGGATGGTACCCAGGCGCACGAGCACATAGCGCGCCATGCGGCGCGCGGCGCGCCGGGGGGTCAGAACAGGATCGTCCCCGTCCGTGTGATTTTGTGCTGGCGTGTTGATCTTCCGCATTGCCTGTCCCGAGGCGTTCGACGGGGTCCGGAGCGATGCCGGCAGGTGGATGGACCCGCGGCTTTATTATCCCTGTGCGGGCTTCATTCTCCATCCCTCCGGGGAGGGGTTTTTCAGGTGCTGAAGAGTTTGTTGGCTACATCGGGCAGGGCTTCGAAGGCCGGGCGGGCGAAATAGAAGCCCTGGAAGAAGCGCACGCCGGCATCCTGCAGCCAGTGGTATTCCCCGGCGAGTTCCACGCCCTCGGCGACGATCTGGATGGCGAGGCAGGAGCAGATGCGGCGGATGCCCGAAAAGATGCGCTGGCGGACGAGATCGTTCTGGATGTTGCCGATCAGGTGGCGGTCCAGTTTAATGAAGTGCGGCTGGTATTCCACCAGCAGTTTCAAACCGGAATAGCCGGCGCCGAAATCATCGATGGCGGTCGAAAAACCAAAATCCTGGATGAGGCGCAAATATTCGATCAGGTGGCGCTGTTCGGTCAGACTTTCCGATTCGATCACCTCGAAGACGATGTTCTCGGCGGGGATGCCGCTCTGGATGGAAGCCTGGAAGGTAGCCTGGATGCTCAGGTCCACCTCGAAGATGCTCTGGGCGCTCAGGTTGAGGTTGAGGCGCTTGGGGTTGTTCAGCCGGCTGGCAAGGTGGATCGCCTTGCGGCGGCAGAGTTCATCGAAGCGCAGGCTGGCGTTCCGGGGCACCTGGGCGAAGACCGAGGCTGACGATTCGCCATGCGGACCGCGCACCAGCGCTTCGAACGAGACGATCTCGCGGTTGCGCACATCCACGATCGGCTGGAAGGCGAAACTGAATTCGAAACCCATATCCCCGTTAACGTCCAGGGGATTTTTCCTGGCATCGGCGCGCGGTACGAATGGCATGGGATCAATCCTGTGTGTGCAGGGCAGGTCGACGTTCCTGCCGGTGTTCCGGGAGAATGCCCGGTGTTCTGCCCTGTGGGATGGGTGCATCGTGTGTCAGCACCCTACCATCATAGCCACACAGCGGGCGGCGGGGTATCCCATTATGCAGGTTCTTGACCGCCGCATTTTTGACCCATTGAAGTAGGGGGAACATGCCACCCTTTTTACGGTACAATCATCCCTGACATGCCATCCGATACCCAGGTCATCTACTCGATGATGCGCGTCGGGCGCATCCACCCACCGAATAAACAGGTCCTGCGGGACATCTCGCTCGGTTTCTACTACGGCGCCAAGATCGGCGTGCTCGGTCTGAACGGCGCGGGCAAATCCACCCTGCTGCGCATCATGGCGGGGGTGGACAAGGACTACGTCGGCGAGATCGCCATGAGCAAGGGCTACAGCGTGGGGATGCTCGAGCAGGAACCCCAACTGGACGAGAGCAAGACCGTCATCGAGGTGATCCGCGAGGGCGTGCAGCCGATCGTGGACATGCTGGCAAGTTTCGAGGCGGTCAATGCGAAATTCGGCGAGCCGGATGCCGACTTCGACGCCCTGATCGCCGAGCAAGCGCGCCTGCAGGAGGCGCTCGACAAGGTGGACGCCTGGAACCTCGATTCGCACCTGGAACTGGCGATGGACGCCCTGCGCTGTCCACCGGCGGGGGCGCCTGTCAAGGTGCTCTCCGGGGGCGAGCGCCGCCGGGTGGCGCTGACGCGCCTGCTGCTGACCGAGCCCGATATCCTGCTGCTCGACGAGCCCACCAACCACCTGGACGCCGAATCCGTCGCCTGGCTCGAGCACCACCTGCGCGATTACAAGGGCACGGTCATCGCCGTGACCCACGACCGCTACTTCCTGGATAACGTCGCCGGGTGGATCCTGGAACTGGACCGCGGCTACGGCATCCCGTGGAAGGGCAATTATTCCTCCTGGCTGGAGCAGAAGCAGGAAGTCCTGCGGCAGGAGGAAAAGACCGAATCGAAGCGCCAGAAGACGCTGGCGCGCGAACTGGAGTGGGTGCGCATGTCGCCCAAGGCGCGCCAGGCAAAGGGACAGGCACGCCTGACCGCCTACGAGCGACTGCTCTCCCAGGAGGTCGAGAAATACCGCGGCGAGCAGGAGATCTACATCCCGCCCGGTCCGCGCCTGGGGGATGTCGTCTTCGAGTTCGAGGCGGTGACCAAGGGCTATCCCAGCCCGGACGGCAGCGGCAGCGAGCGCCTGCTACTGGAGGACTTCTCGGCGAAGATCCCGCCGGGCTCCATCGTCGGGGTGATCGGACCGAACGGGGCGGGCAAGACGACCCTGCTGCGCATGATCACCGGGCAGGAAAAACCCGACCGCGGGACGATCCGCATCGGTGAAACGGTCCAACTGGCATACGCCGACCAGATGCGCCCACTGGATGGCAGCAAGACGGTGTGGGAGGAGATCAGCGCCGGGCAGGATGAATTGACCCTCGGGACGCGCAAGATGAACTCGCGCGCCTACTGCGCCTCGTTCAACTTCCAGGGCTCCGACCAGCAGAAGCAGGTGGCAAGCCTCTCGGGCGGGGAACGCAACCGCCTGCACCTGGCGAAGACGCTCAAGGAGAGCGCCAACGTGCTGCTGCTCGACGAGCCGACCAACGACCTGGACGTGAACACCCTGCGGGCGCTGGAGGAGGCGCTGGAGAATTTCGCCGGCTGCGCCATCGTGGTCAGCCACGACCGCTGGTTCCTGGACCGCATCTGCACACACATCCTGGCTTTTGAAGGCGACAGCCAGGCGCGCCTGTTCCTGGGCAACTGGTCGGATTACGAGACCCACATGCAGGAGCAATTCGGCAAAGACCTTACCCCGCACCGGGTGAAATACCGCACCCTGAAACGCTGAGCCACCGGGGCGATGCGGCGCCCCTGGTTGAATCGAGTCCCCGATGAACGATGCACAAAACACTTCCAACGAGAAAAAACCGGGCGACCTGCCCGATATCACCTACGCGCAGCTGCCCGAGCGTCTGCGCCAGGCGGCAGGGCGCGCCAATTGGACCGACCTGATGCCGGTGCAAGCGCGCGCCATCCCCTACCTGCTGGCAGGGCGCAACGTGATGATCCAGGCGCGCACCGGCTCCGGCAAGACCGGGGCTTACCTGCTGCCCATGCTGGAACGGCTGGACCGGACGCGGGATGCCTGCCAGGCGCTGATCCTGGTGCCGACGCGCGAACTCGCCCGCCAGGTCTGGCAGGAGACCGAGACGCTGTTCAGCGGCAGCGGTCTGCGCAGCGCGGCGGTGTACGGCGGGGTGGGCTACGGCGCCCAGACTGAGGCCCTCAAGCGCGGGGCGCACATCGTGGTGGGCACGCCCGGGCGCGTGCTCGACCACCTGCTGAAGCGCACGCTCACTTTGGAATGGCTGCAGGCGCTCATCTACGACGAAGCCGACCACATGCTCTCGATGGGCTTCTACCCGGACATGGTCGAACTGCAGCGCTACCTGCCCCGGCGGGAGGTGCACACCAGCATGTTCTCCGCCACCTTCCCGGAATCGGTCATGCGCACGGCACAGCAGT
>JBFYSG010000080.1:0-8007 GCA_041301835.1 Chloroflexota bacterium
GCCTGGCTGGAGTGGCTGACGATCGCCACGGAGACACCCCACCAGGTGAGCATGGCATTGAAGCCTGCCGCCAGCAGCCAGGCACCGAACAGGTACCAGACCTCCGTCGGTTCGTTGCGCCCCTGCTCGGGGGTGAACAAGCGGGCGATTCCGGCGAAGTCGATGCCGCAGAAAGCGAGCGCCAGGATCGTCGCCCAGCGCATGCCGGCGAATTTCAATTCACCGAGCACATCCAGCAGGGCGAACTGCGTGGTACTGAAATTGAAGATCTCGAATGCCAGCAGGGCAAAAAGGATGATGATGCCCCATGCCAGCCCGCGGCGGATGGTTACTCCCTTGAGCATGGACAGGATCCCGCGGCTCTTGCTGATGCTTGTATTCATTACAACCTCCTCGATAGGTTTCGTCACGGATACGGCTCATTTGGCGGGACTGTCCTTGGCAGGGTATAGGATCCATCAGGCTAAAGGTAAGGGACAGTGGAAAAGAACATGTGTTCTATAATCGCCAGTATAGAACAAATGTGCTGGTTTGTCAAGTACCAATTTCATGACTATAATGGACATGTTCCAAGCCTCTTCCAGGTTGCCCCCCACGGAGTCCGCATGGATCTTCCTCCCGATCACAGACACTATGAAGAACTGAAACAGCAGATCCACTTCCACAATCACCGCTATCACGTGCTCGATGACCCGCTGATCAGTGACCTGGAATTCGACCGCCTGGTGCTGGAACTCAAACAGGTCGAAGCAGCGCACCCGGACTGGGTGACACCGGATTCCCCCAGCCAGCGTGCCGGATCGGCACCAGCCGAGCGCTTCAATAAAGTACCCCATCCACGCCCGGTGCTGTCGCTTGCCAATGCCTTCGGCGCGGCGGAAGCCCGGCAGTGGTTTGAGCGCATCCGCAAACTGGATGATCGCGTGGAGCAGGCTGGCTTTGTGGTCGAACCCAAGATCGACGGCTTGAGCGTCATCCTGCACTACCAGGCGGGCATCTTCGTCCAGGGCGCCACGCGCGGCGACGGTGAGGTGGGCGAGGATATCACCGCCAACCTGCGCACCATCAAAGCGATCCCGCTGCGCATCCCGGTGGGGGGCGAGGCGCCTGGCAAGCCGCGCCTCGATCTGCCCGCCACCCTGGTCGTGCGCGGGGAGGTTTTCATGCACCTCTCGGACTTCGAAGCCCTGAACAGGCGGCTGGAGGAGAACGGAGAAAAGACCTACCTGAACCCGCGTAACACCGCCGCCGGTTCCCTGCGCCAGCTCGATCCAGCCATCAGCGCCTCGCGCCCGCTGACCCTGCTGGTTTACCAGGTCATCCATGCGCAAGGCGGGCAGGTACCCGGCAGCCAGTGGGAACTGCTCGCCTGGCTCAAAGCGCTTGGGTTCCCGGTCACGGACGTCGCCCGGCGCTTCGCCACGCTGGAGGATGCCCTGGCTTACACGGAGACCTTTGCCACCCGGCGGGACGAACTGCCCTTTGAAGCCGACGGCATGGTGATCAAGTTGGATGACCTGGCGTTAGCCGCAGACCTGGGATACGTCGGCAAGGACCCGCGCGGCGCGATCGCCTTCAAATTCCCTGCCCGCGAGGTCACCACCCGCCTGAACGACATTGGCGTTGCCGTTGGGCGCACCGGCGTGCTGACCCCGTATGCCGTGCTTGAACCGGTCGAGATCGGCGGGGTCAGCGTGGAACGCGCCAGCCTGCACAACTTCGACTTCATTGCCGAAAAGGACATCCGGGTCGGGGACCGGGTGCTGGTCAAGCGCGCCGGCGAGGTCATTCCCTACATCATCGCCCCGGTCAGTGAACTGCGCGTCGGCAGCGAACGGGTCTATCAACCGCCTGCCGCCTGCCCTGCCTGCGCCCAACCGGTGGAGCACTTCCCCGGTGAGGTGGCGTGGTACTGCGTCAACGCGGCTTGCCCGGCGCAATTGGTGCGCAACGTGGAGCATTTTGCCTCGCGCGGCGGGCTGGATATCACCGGGCTGGGCATCCGCATCGTGGAGCTGTTGATCGCTGCCGGTCTGGTGGCGGATGTCGCCGACCTGTACACGCTTGAGCGCGACCAACTGCTCGAGTTGGAAGGTTTTGCTGAAAAGAAAGCGGACAACCTGCTGGCGGCGATCGCCGCCTCGAAGCAGCAGCCCCTGCCGCGCCTGCTGACCGCCCTGGGCATACGCGGCGTTGGCGAGGTCTCGGCGCGCGATCTCAGCGCCCGCTTCCCCTCGCTGGATGCGCTTGCCGCTGCCTCGCAGGAGGCATTGCAGGAGGTGGAAGGCATCGGTCCCAACATCGCTGCCGCCATCGTCGATTGGTTTGCCCGCCCGCGCAACCGCCGCCTGCTGGAGAAGATGAAAGCCGCCGGCATGGATCCCCGCCAGGCAGCCGCGCCCCCGCCCGCCTCAGGACCGCTCTCCGGCATGACCTTTGTTGTCACCGGCACCCTGCCCAGCCTGAGCCGCGAGGGTGTCAGGGATCTCATCGAACAGCACGGCGGAAAGGTTGTTGATTCCGTCAGCCGCAAGACCACCTACCTCGTTGTCGGGGAAGGTCCCGGTTCCAAATTGCAGAAAGCGCAGGAACTGGGTGTGAAGACGCTCTCCGAGGACGACCTGCGCACGTTATGCGCTCCCGATCGAAGAATGGAGGTTCCATGAAGACCCGACTTGCGCTCCTGCTCACCGCTTTGTTGATCGCCCTGCCTGCCTGCGCCCCCGCCGCCCCGGATTACGGCTGCAGCCAGGTCATTGCCGCGCTCGACCGCCTGCGTGCCGACCTGGTCGAGATCCCCGAACACCTGTTGATCGAAAACCCGGTCGAGGATGGCACGGAATTCGATCCCAACACCTATTTCACGGTGTTCACCGAACTTTCGATGCAGGCTGGGTTCCTGCTCGATTTCGCCTACACCTATGATTGGATGGGCGGCTATCCCACGATGTATGCCCGCGCCGTGGAGTGGGCGCCCTTCCTCTCGCCGGCGGATGTGCGCCCCGGCATTGATTTTTACCTCGACCATGTGCAGGTGCAGGATACGCCCGAGGGATTCCTGCAGTACGCCATCCTGGCTTCCACCGCCGAGCAGTTCTATCTTTACTGGCACGCCCAGTACAACGACCAGCAGGTCGTCTGCAATGCCCGGGCGCTCAAGGCGATCGTCAGGTCGCTCGAAAAGGATGATTTCGGGGTTCCCATCACCCTTGTTGAGAAGACGCGAGCCCTGGCGCTCGATTCGATCGAACCGGTCGTCACCCTGGGTGATGACGTGGTGACCGTGCAGATGACCACCTTCACCCGCTGGGGCGGCTTTTACCGCCAGACCCTGACCATTGATCGCTCCTTCCCGCACTTCATCCAAGATGTCCAGCAGGAGCAGTTAGCCCCCTACAACTGCGGCATTTCGTTCTAAACCCCCCGCAGGCGGTCTGTGCTATACTTGGGCAAGTTTTCGCTGGAAGGAGCCTGCCATGGACATCCATACGACCGATGATGCTGTAACCCGCCGCATCCAGTATTTCACCGATCGCGAGCGCATGCTGCGCGAGAATGACCTGTATTTCTACAATCAACCGGTGGATGAGATCCGCGGCGGTTCACGCGTGCTGGTGGGCGGGCGTGAGATGGGCATGTATGCCTCCTACAGTTACCTGGGGCTCATCGGGCACCCACGCATCAACAAGGCAGCCAAGGAAGCGATCGACCGGTTCGGCACCGGCACCAACGGTGTCCGCACCCTGGCGGGCTCACTCTCCATCCATACCGAACTGGAGGAGACCATCGCCGCGTTCAAAGGCACGGAAGCCGCCGTCACCTATTCCTCCGGTTATGCCACCAACCTGGCGGTCATATCCACCCTGATGGGACGCGGTGATTACGTCCTGTCTGATAAATTGAACCATGCCTCCATTGTGGACGGTTGTCTCATGTCCGGCGCCGAGTTCCGCCGCTTCCGTCACAATGACATGCAGGACCTGGAGAACCGCCTGCGCCAGGTGCCGGATGGGGTGGCGCGCATGGTGGTCGCGGATGCGGTCTTCAGCATGGATGGCGATGTGATCGATTTCCCGCCCCTGGTGGCGCTGTGCAAGAAATACAACGCCTGGCTGATGATGGATGAGGCGCACTCGGTGGGCGTGCTGGGGAAGACCGGGCGCGGCATCGAAGAGCACTTCGACCTGGAGGGGTCGGTCGATATCAAGATGGGTACGCTCTCCAAGACCATCCCTTCGGTCGGCGGTTATATTGCCGGCAGGAAGGAACTGGTCCAGTACCTGCGCCATGCCAGCCGGGCGTACATCTTCTCTGCCGCCATCCCGCCGGCGCAAGCCGCGGCTGCCAACGAAGCCTTCAAGGTCATCCTGGATGAGCCCTGGCGGATCGAAAAACTGCGCCGCAATGCCGACCAGTTCATCTCCGGGCTGAAGGGTGCCGGGTTCGATACCATGCTGAGCACGACCGCCATCGTGCCCGTGTTGACCGGGACCGACGAGCGCGCCTTTGCCCTGACGCGCCAGTGCCAGCACAAAGACCTGTTCGTGCTGCCGGTCGTCTCGCCGGCGGTGCCGGAGGGGCTGGCGCGCTTGCGTGCCACGGTGCTGGCATCGCACGAGCCGGAGGAGATCGATTATGCCCTGGGGGTGATCGAAAAAGCCGGCAGGGAGATCGGCATCATCCAGTAATGTTCACGGGCGGGGTCATACACCCCGCCCGTTTCCTACCAGACCACTCGCCCGGCGTCAGAGGCTGACCAGCCAGACGATCATGTTGGGATTGCGCACGTACCCCGTTCCCCGATCCACCGACATGCTCATCAACAGCCCGCAGCTGCCGGCATTGAAGGTTACCGCCTGGGTGAAGGAGCGCAGTTCGTAGTTCACCTGGGTGGTCGCCACGCCATGGGGGTAAGCCACCACGGTGTAATTTTCCGGGCTGATGCCCACCGTCAACTGGGCGCCCGGGTCGCTCACCCGGCACTCGGCGCAGAAAAGCACGAAACCCACCACCGGCACGGAAGTCTCGAATCGCAGGAAATACTCGTTCATCAATACCTGTTGGACGCGCGATGTGCTGCTGAACTCCCCGCGCAGGCCGCCTGCGTCGATTTTCAGCGGTGTCCCCCAGTCGAGATTCCTGTCAGGGTAGTCCAGATCGTGCGCCTTGTCGCCCGGGGGTTTGAACGGCGGCGGGGGAAGGAATTGGATGATAGGCTGGAGGCTGTTCTTTTTCATCGCTCTCTCCTTTTGGCGAACAGGCGGATATGTACAATCCCCACTGATATCATTATAGACAACCTGCCGCCGGATTCAAGTACGCAAGGGTCATGCCCGGGAATCGAACGCCTCCGAAGGGTGCATCCCTCGGAGGCGGATCGTGCGCGTGCATGGAAAGAACGTGTGCGCCGCCTGGTTACACCTGCTCGAATCGTTCCACCGGAACCACGAACAGCGTCACCCGTTTTTCGGTCCCTGCTGCCGGGGGGCATTCCTGCTTCATGATCGCGATGGCAGGCTCCACCTGCCCGTCTTCCACGCCGATCAGCAGGGTGGTCACCCCGCGCCGCAACAAGCCGCCCGTGCTGGCGGTGCGCGTCACCCGGAAGTGGGCGCTTGTCAGCGCCTGGGTCAAGCCATCGGCATCCGCGTCGCGTACTATGGCAATGATCAGTTTCATGGCTAGAACTCCTCGAACCGTTCGACCGGCAGGGTGAAGACAGTTGCCCCGCCCACCGTGACCGGCACGGGGGTCGGCAGGGGCAGCGGCGCACCCTCCAGGGGGATCGACAGGTACTCCACGCGCTGGCGGCAGGAACGGGTCAGCGCGTTCAGAGCCTCCTGTTCCGCTCCGGCGGGCAGCCCGATCAGCAGGGTGGCGTTGCGCCGCCCCAGGAAGCCGCCCGTGCTGGAGAGGTGGATGATGGGTAAATTCAGCGCGCCCAGGGAACGCTCCGCCACATCCACGTCCTGTTCCTGGACGATGGCGGTCATCAGTGATTTGATGGGGGCAGGGCTCATAAACAAAACCTCCTACTCCAGGCTCACCACGGCGTCAGTGGGATCATCCAGCGTGATGGTCTGCGAATCGGGGAAGACGACCAGTGTGCTGTCTGCATGACGCCTCACCGTGAGTCCTCTATATTTTACCGTAACAGACCACGGAAAGGGATTCTTTCCACTCAGGCGCACGCGCCGCGGACCCAGGAATTCCACGCCCAGGGTCTTGAGGAACAGACCCAGCGGCGCCAGTCCTGCCAGGGCGTTGCGTTCCCCCATGCCTGCGCCGCTGGCGGCATGGTAGGACTGGTAAAAGGCGCGCTGCCCTCGCAGGTTGGCGATCACCGCCTGCATGAGTCGCGTGGTCAGATCCGCCGCTTCGGTGCGCATGCCGTATGCCAGCATGCCTTCGGCAATGAGCGCATTAAAGGGCAGGTGCACCGCCTGGCATGCCTCCGGTACCGAGGCGCCTGTGGCGCAGGGCATGCCGAACCGACCGCCAAAGCGTTCGGGGTGCAGGATGGTGCGGTGCACCAGGGCTGCGGCGCGCTCCGGGCTGGGGATGCCCGCCCACAGCGGCAGGCACAGGCTGATATCCTCGGACGTGAAGTCCATCACCAGCACGCGGATGCGGTCCTGCTTCTCCAGCCCCTCCACTTCCAGCGAATCCAGGCTGTGGAAAGTGCTGTGCGTGGTGGCGCTGGCGTGCGTTCCGTTCCAGTGGAAGTCTGCCTGCTCCAGCCTTTCCTGTTCTCCACCGCCTTCGAGTCCGCCCCGCAGCAGGATCAGCGGGTGGCGACCCCTGAGTCCCTTCAGGTCGATCTGCACCACCAGGCGGGTGGGTTGCTTGAAGGTGCGCGCCACCGCCAGGCTGCCGCTGCCCCCACCGGCAGCGAGTTTCTTCCCTGGCGGCGAGAGGTGGGTGTCTCGGTCGCGCAGGCGGTGGATGGCGGAAGGTTCATCCCAGCAAGCCTCCACCTGCCCTGCCAGGCGGGCGGCGAGGCGTTGAAGTTCCGCCTGCTCCCCTGGCAGTTTCAATTCGCCAGCCATGCGGCTCAGCGCGCCCAGGTCGCGCACCAGCAGCGCGCCCAGCGCCGGCGATTCCGCGCAGCGGATGTCCCCCCCGGACGGACCGTCGCCCCATGCCGGGAAGAGCGGGTGCTGCTCCAACCCGGTCTGGAGCGGGTGGTCCCACTCAGGGAAGCCGTCGCCATCGCGGTCGTGACGCGGATCCAGCCACGCCTGCAGGAAGCGCTTTAACTTCGGATAGACCTCGCGCAGGAATTTCCTGTTGCCCGGATGGCTGGCGTGTTCGCAGGCAAGGCTGGCGAGCAGCGGCGCGCACAGGTGCTGTCCGCGCTGCCCTGCCATGCCGGGTTTATTGTCGACCTCGCCGTCCTCTGTCTGGGTCGCCAGGAAGTTGCGCACCAGCCCGGGGACCAGTTCGGGGGCGCCCGGCAGGAGGCTGGCAAGATACAGGCTCTCCAGCACCGGCTGCCCGTTCCATAGCGGACCGGCATCGCTGCCATCACCGCCCGGTGAATAGCCGTGGTCGGGCTGGCGTGCCAGCACGAAGGATGGGTGCGGCAGCGAACGCCCGCTCCCGAACAGGCATTGAAAGGCGGTCTTCTGGCTCAGTGCGAATGCCGCGTCCCACCCGGGGTCGCCGGTCTCCACCTCCACGGTCTGGGAGGCGTGTGTCATCTCCAGGCGGGCGATCTCCGCCTCCCAGGGTCGCGCCGCGCTGCGGCGGGCGTGCTCCAGGGAGTCTTCCGGGGCTGCCAGCGCCGCCAGCGCCCAGGTGAGGCTGCGCACCCCGCCCGACGCCAGCGCCAGGTCGAGCACCAGCGCCGGGTAAGCGCCCTCACCTGTTGCCGGTCCGCCCGTCAGGAAAAGGACGGGGCAGAGTCCTGCGCTCGTCCCGGCAAGGACGTTGACCGATTGCATCTGGGCAGCCGCCATGGGTTGACCGTCCAGCGGCACCAACTGCGCGCATAATTCCAGCAGC
>JBFYSG010000081.1:0-2577 GCA_041301835.1 Chloroflexota bacterium
ATGGGCTTGATCCCGCCCGAGGAAGTGCCCGACATCCACATCCTGAGCAAGCCCGATACGACCGACCTGGCACGCATCAGCGCCACAGCGCGCACGGTGACGATGGACCAGATCATTGCTGCGGAGGGCGGGGCGCGCTATCCCACCTATGCCGAGTCGCAGAAGGAATTCACCCTGGCGATGATCGTCACCCAGGATCTGCCCTACAATGATGCCGCCTACGCGTATTTCTCCCTGCTGGCGCGCTCTTTGCAGACCACCGAGGCTCCTGAGGGCTGCTGCCTGGCACCCTTCTACTGGGCGACAGGCGGGCGCGCCACGCTCAGCACGCTGCTGCCGGTCGGCATTCCCGATCCGCTGGCAGAGGTCCCTGCCACCGCGGTAAGCCCCAGCCCGACCCCCGAGGTCATCCCACCCGAGATACCGACTGCCACCGCCGTGCCTGCCGCAACGGAAGCACCCGTTTCACCACTGTGCGGCAGCATCATCCTGGCGGTTCTGCTGGTCCTGCCTGCCCTGTGGTCGAGCCTGAGGAGGCAGTGATCCATTCAGCCCGGTGACACCAGCGGGAGGGGGACGGCTCAGACGGGTTCTTCGATCGTGCCCACCAGGCAGTCTGCCTCCAGCCCGGTCAACCGGACCGGCTGGATCGTATTCCAACGCGGTTCGGGTGCGGTGGCGGTCACGCGCAAGGTATTATCGGTCATGCCTTCCAGGCGCCAGCCCTGGTCGCCCAGGCGGCTGGTGGATTCCCACAGGACGGACAGGCTCTGCCCCAGGAAGCGGCGGCGATAGTCCTCGCCCGAGGCGTTCAGTATTGCGCGCAGGCGCGCACTGCGTTCCCTGGCGATCTCCGGGCGCACCGCACCTGGCAGGCGCGCCGCAGGCGTGCCGGGGCGCGGCGAGTAGGTAAAGACATGACCGGAGGCGAATTCCATCCGGCGGACGAATTCCAGGGTCTGGCTGAATTCCGACTCGCTCTCGCCCGGGAAGCCGGTGATGAGATCTGTGCTGACGGCAACTCCGGGAATGGCGCGGCGGGCGCCGGTTAGAAGCGCGGCAAAATCATCCGGTGAGGTCTTCCGGTTCATGCGTCTGAGCACGGACGGTGAGCCGCTTTGCAGGGGTAGATGAAGGTGGCGGCACAGTCTGGGATCCGCCCACAGGCTGAAGAAATCCATGTGCATGTCCCAGGGCTCCAGCGAGGAGAGGCGCAGGCGCGGCAGGCTGGTACGGGCAAGCAGGAAGGACACCAGGTCACCCAGGTGCGCGGCGGGTGACAAGTCCTGCCCCCAGGCGCCGAGGTGCACGCCGGTCAGGACGACCTCTTTAGCACCACCCGCTGCGGCAGCGAGGACATCTGCCAGCACCGCCTCCAGCGGGCGGGAGCGCGAGGCGCCGCGGGCGATGGTCGTTATGCAGAAGGTGCAGGCGTTGTTGCAGCCATCCTGGGCTTTGACGAAGGCGCGCGTGCGGGCGCGCAATCCCGGAAGGGGTGTGCGGGCAATGGGTTCCAGGTCGAAGAATTCCTGCGGCAAGCCGAGCAGGTCGGCGACCAGATTCTCCTTCATCTCGTTGGGGATGATCCGCGCCACCCCCGGCAGCCCACTGGCGCGGGCGGGGTCGAGCGTTGCCCAGCAGCCGGTGGGGACGATCGCCTTCACGCCCCGGCGGTATGCCCGGCGGATCGCGGCGCGCGAATCGGAAGCTGCCCCGGCGGTGACGGTGCAGGTGTTGATCACGGCGAGATCCGCCCCGGATGCCTCGGCGACGATCTCATGACCCGCGGCGCGGAACTGCCTCGCCAGGGTCTCGATCTCCGCCTGGTTCAAGCGGCAGCCGATGGTATCCAGGAAGATCTTCATGCCTATGGTTTTCGCACGATAAAGTTATCAAACTGGATCTCGACCCCGCCTTCGTCGAAGGTCCCGGCGATCAAGCCTGCATCCCCATGGGTATAGTCCTCGTCATCGGTCAGCGCGACCAGCTGCCCGTTGATGAAGCCGGACAGGGCGGACCCGCTGCAATCAAAGCGCAGGTGATTCAGGCTTTCCCCGGTCAGGATGGCGGCATTGTACGCCATCATCTCCTGTCCGAGCAGGAAGGTGCTGCCGTCGCTTACCTTGCCGACCGCAAAGTAGCCGTCGCTTGAGATGGCAAAGAAGTAGAAATGCCGCTCGTCCACTGCCCGGCAGATCAAGCCGTACAGGTTGGCAGGCGGTCCTGCCCGCAGGGTCGCATCGGCTTCCACCTGCACATCGCGGTACTCATGCCCGGAAAGTGCCCACATCTGGTAGGCGGGGGGTATCACACTGATGAGATAGGCGCCGTCGAGAAAGGTATAGGCGCCTGCCTCGGTCTGGGTAAAGAGCCAATTCCCGGAAGGCTGTGAAAAATCGTCCCAGAACAGGGCTTCTCCCGGCGCGGTGGCGAGGTCGGTGACCAACGCAGACTGGCAAGCCGCCAGGCTCAGCAGGGTCAGGCAGAACAGCAGGCAGGGGATCGGTTTCATGGGAAGTAGGTTTCCAGGATGCGCTGTGCCAGCCAGCCGTACTGACCGCCGGGATCAAGCGCAAG
>JBFYSG010000087.1:0-5561 GCA_041301835.1 Chloroflexota bacterium
CAGGCGGGGTAGATCCCGATCACCAGGATCAATGCCATCAACGGCACCATTACGATGACCTCCCGCAGGTTGATCTCGGTCAGTTTGTGCTCTCCATGCGCCCAGTGCTCGTTCAGCGGTCCATGCAGCACGGATTTGATCCCTTTCAGGATGTAGGCTCCCGTGAACAGCAGGCCGATCATGGCAATCGCCGTATAAACAGGCAGCGGCGACCAGGAACCTCGCACCACCAGGAATTCGGATACGAATCCGTTAAGACCCGGCAGACCGAGCGAAGCCATGCTGGTGAAGATCAGGATGCCGCCGTAGACGGGGATCAACGGGAACAAGCCGCCGAATTCATCCAGGTTGCGCGTATGGGTGCGCTCATAGAGCACACCCACCAGGAAGAACATGCCCGCCGCCGACAAGCCGTGATTGAACATTTGCAGCACGGCGCCGTTCAGTGCCAGGGTTGCATCGAGCGTGCCGGGCGCTTTGGCTGCCGCGGCGATGCCCAGCAGGACAAAACCCATGTGGTTGACCGAGGAGTACGCCACCAGGCGCTTGAAATCCTTTTGCCCGAAGGCAGCAAAGGCGCCAAAGACGATCGCCATCACCGCCAGGAAAGCCAATGCGCCGGCATAGCGGGCTGATTCAGCCGGGTACAGCGGCAGGACCAGCCGCAGGAAACCATACGCACCCAGTTTCAACAGCACCCCCGCCAGGATCATCGAGCCGGCTGTCGGGGCTTCCGTGTGGGCATCGGGTAGCCAGGTATGGAAGGGCCATACCGGCACCTTGATCGCAAAGGCGACCACAAAAGCCCAGAAGGATACCGTCTTGATGGTGCTCACGGGCAGACCCAGCAGGGTCCCTTCCAGCGAGCGCCATTGTTCCGTCAGCACCTGCAGGTCGTAGGTCTTGAACAGCACACCCAGCAGCTGGATGGCAAGCAGGAGACCCAGCGAGCCTGCCATGGTGTAGATCATGAATTTCAAGGAGGCATAATTGCGCGCCTGCACCTTGACGCCCTTCCAGATCTCGCGTTCGCCCTTCTCGCTCCCCCACTGGTTGATGAGGAAGTACATCGGCACGAGACCGATCTCCCAGAAGACAAAAAAGATCAGCAGGTCGAGTGAGACGAAGACCCCCAGCATGCCTGTTTCAAGCAGCAGGAACAGGAACATGTACGCCTTCAGGCGGTCGGTGATGTTGAAGGATGCCAGCAGCGCCACCGGTGTCAGCAGGGTGGTCAGCAGCACCATGGTCAACGAAAGCCCGTCCACGCCAATGTGGAAGGATGAGTTGATCGCCGGGTACCAGTCGAACTGATCTTCGAATTGGAAGCCTGGCGCGCCCGCCTGGAACTGCGTCCACACGTAGATGCTCAGCAGCAGGGGGATCAGGCTCGCGCCCAGCGCGGTCCAGCGGATGGCTTTCAGGTTGTCTTTGGGCAGGCACAGGACAGCCACCGCCGCCAGCACCGGCAGGAGCAGGATGAAGGTCAGGATGTGCGCGTGTAAGAATTCCATCATGAGCTCCTGTACCTATGCCATCAGGAAGTAGTACAGCAGGGCAAAGAGGACCAGCAGGACCATCGAGACCAGCATATATGCCTGGATGCGTCCCGCCTGCAGTTTACGCATGCCGCGCCCCGAAGCCTTGACCAGGTTGCCCGTACCATCGCCGATCCATTCGTTCACGACCGGCTTATCGAAATAATTGCGGAAGGCATGCCCCAGGAACAGGGAGAAGCGTGCCACACTGTGCAGGATGCCGTCGATGATCCGGCGGTCCATGAACAGGTAGGTGAATTTTTCAGCGATCCAGCCTGCCGGTCGGATGAAAAGGAAGTCATAGGCTTCGTCAAAATACCATTTATTCTTCAGGACGGGTATCTGCAGGAAGTCCTGTTTGACAGAACCAACCTTGCGATAAACCAACCAGCCGAGCAGCAAGCCTCCCAGCGCCACGCCGATTGAGGTCCACAGCGGGATGCTGGAGAATTCGAGCGCTTCCGGGTGCTCCGCCAGCGTGCTGCCGACGAACCCATGGAACCAGTTCGGCAGGACGCCCCCCAGCAGCGGAAAGTGTTCCGGGACTCCGATCCAGCCGAAGCCAACCGCGAAGATTGTAAGGACAATGAGCGGGATGGTCATCGTCAGGGGCGTTTCGCTGGCATGTTCCGCCGCCTTGCTGCGTGCTTTCCCTAGGAAGGTCAGCGTGATCTGGCGCATGGTATAGAACGCGGTGAAGAACGCCGCCACCGCCAGGGTGAAAAAGACCGCCAGGTGTCCGTGTCCGAAGGCGTCCGCCAGGATCTCATCCTTCGACCAGAAGCCTGCCGTCAGCACCGGGAAACCAGAGAGCGCCAAGCCGCCCAGCAGGAAGGTCCAGAACGTGATCGGCATTTTCTTGCGCAAGCCGCCCATGTTGAACATATCCTGTGGATCAACGTGGTCGCCGCTGTGGAGCACCCCGTGCTCCATGCCGTGGATGACTGAGCCGGAGCCCAGGAAGAGCAGCGCTTTGAAGAAGGCATGTGTGACCAGGTGGAACGCCGCCGCCACGTAGGCATGGATGCCCAGGGCGGCGATCATGAAGCCAAGCTGCGAGATGGTCGAATACGCCAGTACCCGTTTGATATCGTTCTGGGCGACGGCGATGCTGGCGGCGAAGAGCGCTGTGAAGGACCCGATGAATGCCACCACGGTCATCGTACCGCTGTCCAGGCTCAACAGCGGGAACATGCGCAGGACCGCGTACACGCCTGCCGAGACCATGGTCGCGGCATGGATCATGGCGCTGACCGGCGTTGGTCCCTCCATCGCATCCGGCAGCCAGACATGCAGGGGCCATTGCGCCGATTTTCCCACCGTGCCAATGAACAGGAGCAAGCCGATCAAGCCGGCGCCCGAAAGACCCAGGACGGGCGTGGAGATTCCAGCCAGGTGCGCCAGCATTTCCTCGGTGAAGATCTCGCTGAAGGTCAGTGTGCCGGTCGCCGAATAAAGGTAGGCGATGCCGAGCAGCATGAAAACGTCGCCCACGCGCGTGGTCATGAAAGCCTTGATCGCCGCATTCCGGGCTGAAGGTTTTCCATACCAGAACCCGATCAGCAGGTAGGAACACAGACCCATGATCTCCCAGCCGACGAACAGGGTCAGAAGGTTGTTGGAGACTACCAGCGTGTACATGCCGAAGGCGAATAAACCCAGGAAGGCAAAGAAGCGGGCGTACATCGGCTCGACCGAGGGCACCTTGTGCTTGTGCCCGTGCTCGCTGACCGTTGCGCCGTGCGGAGGCAGACCGGGTTGGTCGTGGTCCCCTTCCGGCTGACCGTAGTTCTGGTAGCCAATGCTGTAGATGAAGATCATGAAGATCGTCCAGGCCACAAAGAAGAGCGTCACCGCGCTGAGCGGATCGATGCGCACGCCGATCCTCAGCCAGGTCTCACCGGTCGGCAGCCAGTTGATGGCGGATTCATAGAAATGCTTGCCGAATTCCTCCACTCCCAGGGCGCTGATAAAGACGACCATGCTTCCCAGCCAGGAGAGCCCCGCCGCCCCCACGCCCAATACATGGCTCAATCCCCGGTTCTTGTTCGTGAACAGCGTGATGACGCCGAACGCCAGCAGCGGAGGGACAGGCAGCAGCCAGATGATCCAGTTCATTGCGCCTCCCGCTGGCATTTGCACAATACGTTCATGGTTATCGCTCGCTTCATACCAGGTTTCAACCTCATGGCTACCACTTCATCAGGTCGATCTCGTCTGCCACCACAGTCATGCGGCGTCGGTAGACGGAAATGATCAATGCCAGACCCACCGCCACTTCCGCCGCGGCGACGGCAAAGACGATGACCGCAAATGCCTGTCCGGTCATCATTGCCGGGTCCTGGTAGCGCCAGAAAGCCACCAGGTTGATATTGACTGCGTTCAACATCAATTCCACGCCCAGCAGGATGGCGATTGCGTTCCTGCGTGCCAGCACGCCGTACAAGCCAATGCAGAAGATGGCGGCGGCGAGGATCAAGTACCAGGAAAGCGGTATGGTCATGGGTGACTCCTAGGCTTTCCTGCCGCTGCCGGCAAGGTAGATGGCGCCGACCAGCGCCGCCAGCAGCAGGATGGACGCGACCTCAAAAGGCAGGACAAACGCATCCGGAGAGACCAGCGTCGTCCCCAGCACGCGCACACCGTCAAATCCTTCCGGCAGCGCCGCGGGCAGACGGTTCACCGCCGGCATGCCCAGGATGAGGAATACGAGCCCCGCCAGGATCAGGACGCCCAGGGTGGCGGGAAGCCACCAAGCTGCGCGGGTCTGCGGACCGTGGTCCCGCAGTTCGCGCCGGGTGAGCATGACCGCAAAGATGAACAGAATGGCGATGGCGCCGATATACACCACCACCTGCACGACCGCCAGGAAACCCGCCTGCAGGATGGCATACAATACCGCCACCCCGAACAGGACCGCCACCAGCCACAGGGCGGAATGTAATAATTTACCGCTCGCCACGACCATCACAGCGCAGGCAAGGATGGCACCGGCGGTCAGGAGGAAGACGATCTGTTCGGCAGTCATGGGACCTGCTCCTGTTTTTGCCCGGGGTGGGATTGCACCCCTTCTGCCGCCCGCCGCTTTTTTCGGGCGACAGACCGCAGGATCTCGATCGCGGAGCTTGCCACGATCACGTTGGAGAAGAACATGCCCAGGGCATACTGCCAGGTGGGCAGCATCATCAACACTTTGTGCAGGATGGCGGTTACGACCAGCACCGTCAGGGAGAGCGGCACCAGGAATTTCCAGTTGAAAGCAAGCATGTGGTCGATGCGGATGCGCGGCATGGTGTACTTGACCCACATGATCGCCCAGTAGCCGAACAACGCCTTGGCGATGAAGACACCGGCTTCGATGAAGGGGTTCGTCAGCCAGGTGAAACCAGTCACTTTTTCCAGCCCAAAGAAGCCGCCGTAGCCGCCGAAGAAGAACAGCGCCATGAACCCGCCAAAGGTGAAGGCGTGCAGCAGTTCGCTGGCGTAGAACCAGACAAATTTCATCCCGCTGTATTCCACGTTGAAACCTGCTGTCAGTTCGGATTCGGCCTCGGTCAGATCAAAAGGCGAGCGACCCAGTTCGGCGATCGCACTGATGAAGAAGATAAGGAACCCCAGGGGCGAGAGGATCACGAACCAGATGCCGGATTGCGCCTGCGTGATCCCCTGCAAACTCATCGAATTCGCCAGGATGGTGGGGATGAGCAGGACGACGACCATGGGGATCTCGTAGGAGATCATATTCGCCGCCATGCGGAAGGCACCGACCAGGGCATACTTGTTGTTGGACGACCAGCCCGCCATGATGATCGCCAGCGTCCCCAGCGCGCCAGCTGCCACTACGTAGAGCAAACCGACGTTCAGATCGACCCCGATGATCGCCGAGGAAAGTGGCAGGATCGCCCACAGCGAGATCACCGAGGTCGCCGCCAGCACCGGGGCGATGTTAAAGATCACCTTGTCCGCGCCGGCAGGGGTGATATCTTCCTTTATGACCAGTTTAATGATGTCTGCGAACGGCTG
>JBFYSG010000013.1:0-22261 GCA_041301835.1 Chloroflexota bacterium
TCCTGCCCCTGACCCTGGCAGCGGAACTGCTTCACTGGTCGCCGCTGGCGGTCTTCATCCTGGCATGCATCGCCATCATCCCGATGGCAGCCTACATCGGCGTGGCGACCGAAGCGCTGGCGCACTTCACCGGGCCGCGCATTGGTGGTCTTCTGAACGCCACCCTGGGAAATGCCGCCGAATTGATCATCACCATCGTTGCCATCCGGGCCGGGCTGCTCGACCTGGTCAAGGCTTCCATTACAGGCTCCATTTTGGGCAACTTGCTTCTGATCCTGGGGCTGTCTTTCTTCGTCGGCGGGGTTAAGCACGGCAGGCAGAAGTTCGATAAGCGCCATGCCAGCCGTAATGCCATCCTGCTGGTGATGTCGGTGCTGGCGCTGCTCATTCCATCCCTGTTTTCGCATTCCATCGGTCCCGAGACCAGCCTGCGGGTGGAGGCACTCAGCCTGGGTGTGGCGGCGGTCATGATCATTCTCTACGCCCTGGGTCTGCTGGATGCAGCGCGCACAGGCGACACCCGGGTGACGCATGCACCTGCACCTGCCTCGGTGCTGCCGCACTGGTCGCTGACGAAAGCCCTCATCATCCTGATTCTTGCCACCGGCGGCATCGTCTGGCTCTCCGAGACGCTGGTGGGGGTGGTCGAAGCGGTCGTCACCGGGCTGGGCATCTCGGAGTTCTTCCTGGGTATCATCCTCATCCCGATCATTGGTAATGCAGCCGAACACCTGGTGGCGGTGAAATTCGCCGGCGAGAACAAGATGTCTCTGGGAGTGGAGATCTCGGTCTCCTCCGGTTTACAGATCGCATTATTGGTTGCACCGCTGCTCGTCTTCATCAGCCTGGCGTTGGGTCACCCTCTGACCTTGATCTTCAATACCTTTGAATTGGTGGCCCTGATTGCCGGCGTCATCATCGCCGCGTTGGTTTCCTCTGACGGTGAGTCCTCCTGGTTGGAGGGGGTGGCGCTTATGGCCATCTACCTCATCCTGGGTCTGGCTTTCTTCCTGCTGCCGGTATGATCAAGCAATTGCTGAATCGTAAAGTGTTTATTGCTGCCCTGGTGATCGCCGCATTGCTGCTGAGTGGCAGCATTCTTTACATCCTGCTGGCGCGCCCTGCGGATACTCAACCCGGGTCGGGACCGATTGACGCCGCGCTGACGGTCATCCCAGCGCCCACAGGTACGTCGCGTCCCCTGCCTGCCACCCTGACCTCCCTGCCGCCCACCTCCACCCTGCGCCCCACCCCGGGGCCAGGCGAATTCGGCCTGGGAGCCTACGTACAGATCCACAGCACGGGTGCCGAGGGATTGAACATCCGCTCTGCACCCGGCCTGACGGCAGACGTGATCTTCTCCGGGTTCGATGCCGAGGTCTTCCTGATCACGGATGGACCCCAATCTGCCGACGGCTTTACCTGGTGGCGCCTGACAGCCACTTACGATTCCGCGCGCCAGGGGTGGGCAGCGGAAGATTTCCTGGAGGTCATGTCCAGTCCATGAAACCCAACTCACTGACCGCCGATCGTTCCGAACGCATGCTGACTGTCACCTGGGAGGACGGGCACGTCAGCCGTTATCCCTTCCCGCTTCTGCGGGCGGGTTGTCCTTGTGCCGAGTGCCGCGGCGGTCATGACAAGATGGGAGATACACCCGATCCGGCGGTGTTCAACCAGGACCTGCCTGACAGCCATGCTACCCGCCTGCGCAACCTGCTGCCGGTGGGATCCTATGCCGTCTCACCACAATGGGAGGATGGACACGATTATGGCATTTTTCACTGGGGGTATTTGCGGGCGCTTTGCCCGTGCCCTGACTGCCGGCAGAAATAAAAACTGGGTCAGGCAAGTGCCTGGCCCAGTTCTCTTCTCATGATCCCGGGGTGGGGGTTTTGGTGGGTGTCCGCGTACGGCTGGGACTGGGGGTAAAGGTGGGGGTGATGCCGAGGTGTTCGAAAGCTGTCTGGCGCCATTCCTCCGGTACGACGTCCACTGGGAGGGCAAGCAATTGATACCAGGAATTACGGGCTCCCAGGGTGGAGGTGGCTTCACCGATCGCCTCCAGGAAGATGGCTTCCCAGTAATGCACCTGTGCCTTGGTGTAATCGGTCTTGGCGAGCGGATGGGCGTTCTTTTCGGTGTGCACATACGCCCCGCCAGGATCTCCCTGCTCAAAGATGGCGCGTCCCAGTCCCAACTGGGCATCGAAATCGTAGGGATCGTAACTGATGGCTTTCTTGAAATCCTCTTCCGCCAAGTTGGAGTTGCCGATATTTAGATGTGCCAGCCCGCGCTGATAGTAGGCTTCGGCGACGCGTTGATTTTCATCTATATAGCTATTCAGAACTTCCAGTGCAGCCTCATACTCTCCGGCGGCGTTGTAAGCGGTGCCGAGCGTCAGGAAGGCGTCCACATCCTCCGGCTCATAGATGGTGTAGGTTTGCAGCACGGCCACCGCCTCTGCCGTCTGCCCGGTGGCTACGTAGGCCTGTGCCAGCGTCAGGTAATCGGCCACCAGGGTGAGGTCGAGCTCATTGGACCTCAGGGCGGCTTCCAGCGCGGCTTCGTTCTGATCGTCCCCAAGCCGAGCCTGTGCCAGGTACATCCAGGCGATGGCGGAGCCGGGTTCCATTTCGATGGCTGTTTCGAGATCATCGATCGCCACACGGTAGAGGTTGCGGTCGATCAGGTAGGCACCGCGCTGGATGTAAGCCTCAGTGTACTCCCTGTCGATGGAAATGGCATTATCGAAATTGGCCAGCACGTCGGCTTCGGGATCAAGCCCCAGGATCGCGAGCGCCCGACCGATATAGGCAGGAGCGTAGTTGAGATCCCGATTGATCGCCTCCTGGTAGGCATCCCGTGCCGGCCGGAAGTCCGCCTCCAGGCGATAGGTCTCCCCGATGAAGTAATAGACGTCGGCTGCATCCGGTTCCTGATTGAGGACCAGGTCGAACTGCACACGGGCGGTATCATACTGCCCGGCACCCAGGAAGCGCAAGCCGGCTTCATATATACTGCTGGTCATGATCGGGTGCTCGAGTGTGCCGAAGATGGGCGTCTGGGTGAAGGTGGCGCGCAGGAAATAGGAGAGCGGTGTGGGTCCCAGGAAGGTTGGTGTGGCTGTGCGGTGGACAGGTGTGAGGCTGGGTGTTGGGCTGAGGGTGAAGGTCGGGCGGTGTGTGGCAGTGACAAACAGAGCCTGACGGTCCAGGGCGGGGGTGAAGACCATGTAACCCCCGTAAGCCAGCCCGATGACGAGAATGCCGAGTGCGAGTATGGTGAAGAGGCGCACGCCTGGATTCGCCCATCCGCGCACCTTCTCTTCCTTTTCCTTTGGGATCACCAGGGCATCCTCCCAGGGCCGCGGGCGGTTCAACGGGAATGGTTTGACATTCTCATCGGGAGGCAGGGCACCCAGCAGCACAAGGCCTCGCCGGGCGGCGGCGTTGGTGGGATCGAGTTTGTAGGCAGTTTCCAGGCAGTACAGGCGTTCCTTGCGGGTCTCCACCACCGCGCTCAACCAGAGCCAGTAGGAGGCTTTGGTCTGGTCGACCTTTAACAGACGGGTCAATAGGTCGCGGGCGCGGGCTTTCTCGCCGCGGCGCAAGGCTTCGATGGCTTCGCGCAGCATGGTGTCTTCGCCCGACCCGGAGGGATCGTCTTCTGCATACTTTGCCATGCAGTGAGTTTAGCACAGCCTGTGGGTTGGGGCAAGATGGCTGGCGGGACAACCCTCGCTGCCGGGAGGATGAGATGCCCGGCGAGGTGGGGTGAGAGTATAATCGCCGCATGCGTTCAACAGCCGTCTGCCTGCACTGCCTGGTCTGCCTGCTGGCGCTTTCAGCCTGTGCCGGTTCAGCCACACAGGAGGGCAGCGGGGTGGGAACACCTGAACCTTACCGCAGCGCCACCCCGTCGCGCACATCCACGCTCATCCCACCAAAAACGGAAGTTGTGCTGCCCACCCCCACCATCTTGGTCTACACGGTGCAGGCGGGAGATACGCTGGGCGGCATCGCCGAGAGCTTCGGGGTCGCGCTGGAGGCGTTGATGGCTGCCAACCCGGGGGTTGTGCCCACTGCCCTGATCGTGGGCATGGAACTGGTCATCCCGACCGGATCATTGGTTCCCGGAGAGCAGGTCCCCACCCCGGCAGCGGTTGAGGTGCGGCAGGCACGCTGCTGGCAAGAGAGCGGAGGCGGGCTGTGGTGCCTTGCCCTGCTGGTGAATGACCTGGTGGAACCGGTCGAGAATATCTCGGCACATTTCACGCTGCTGGATTCCAGCGGTGGGGAACTGACCAGTGAGACTGCCACTGCTCCTCTCAACCTGCTGCCACCGGGCCGTGCCATGCCGCTGGGGGTTCACTTTCCTGCACCTGTCGATCCGGAAGCGCGTTTGCAGGTGCGCCTCCTATCCGCCACCCGCCTGATGCCCGGCGATACGCGTTACCTGCCGCTGATGCTGGAAAACACCCTAGTACAGACAGCTCCGGGTGGGCGCTCAGCCGAAGTCTCGGGGCGGGTCATGCTCACCGTGCTGGATGGGCAGGCAGAGGTCATCTGGGTGCTGGCGACTGCCTATGATACCTCCGGGAACCTGGTGGGCTTCCGGCGCTGGGACGCGGATGTGCCCATGTCAGGTGGGGAGAGACTGGGCTTTGAATTCCTGGTGGCGAGCATGGGGCCTGAGATCGTCCGGGTGGAGTTCCTTGCGGAGGCGCGCCCCTGATCCTCCCCATGGAAAATCCACATTCCTGTTTTGCTTGACTGATTGTCTGAATCCTGATAGACTCCCGCTCCGCTCCATGCATGTGGGAGTATTTTCTCTTTTAAAATTCAGGTGCGTGCCCGCTGCGTTATACCTTGTACGACAGGATTGCCTTTGGTATAATTCCCCCGCTTAATTCGGGAAGGTGCGTGCCGACGTAGCTCAATCGGCGGAGCAACCGCCTTGTAAGTGGTAGGTTACGGGTTCGATTCCCGTCGTCGGCTCCTGTGATTGAAGGAAGCAAGCGCGGTCTGAGGGTCGAGGCTTGTGCCACGATCCATGACCGGCACTTTACAAATCGAATGGGCAGTTACCCAAGTGGCCAAAGGGGACTGACTGTAAATCAGTTGGCAAAAGCCTTCGGAGGTTCGAATCCTTCACTGCCCACCTGGCTGATCGGACGGACTCATGGCGCGCACAGGCGACCGGGTGACCGAACGACACAGTGACAGGATCGCCCTCATAGCTCAGTTGGTAGAGCGCGCCCTTGGTAAGGGCGAGGTCATGGGTCCAAATCCCATTGGGGGCTCTCGTCACCAAGATATTCGAGGAAGGAAGGAGAAGGAGAATGGCGAAGCAGAAGTACGAGCGGAATAAGCCGCATATGAATGTGGGCACGATGGGACACATCGACCACGGGAAGACGACGTTGACGGCGGCGATCACGAAATACTGCCAATTTCTTGGGAAGGCGCAGTTCCGGGCGTATGATTCGATCGATAATGCGCCGGAGGAAAAGGCGCGCGGCATCACGATCAACATTGCGCACGTGGAGTACGAGACGGTCAAGCGGCACTATGCGCACGTGGACATGCCCGGGCACCGCGACTACATCAAGAACATGATCACGGGTGCAGCGCAGGTGGACGGAGCGATCCTGGTTGTGGCAGCGCCGGATGGGCCGATGCCGCAGACGCACGAGCACGTGCTGCTGGCGCGGCAGGTGGAAGTGCCGTCGATCGTGGTGTATCTGAACAAGATCGACCAGATGGATGACCCGGAATTGCTGGAGCTGGTGGAGATGGAACTCCGCGAACTGCTGACGAAGCAGGGCTTCCCGGGTGACACAACCCCGATCGTGCGCGGCAGCGCCTTGAAGGCGTTGGAAAGCACCAGCACGGATCCGAATGCACCCGAGTATGCGAGCATCAAGGAGCTGCTGCGGGTGGTGGATGAGTACATTCCGCAGCCGAAGCGCGAGATCGAGAAGCCGTTCATGATGCCGGTTGAGGATGTGTTCTCGATCAAGGGGCGCGGGACGGTAGTGACAGGCCGCGTCGACCGGGGCGTGATCCATGTGGGAGACCCGGTGGAGATCGTTGGCTTGCGCGAGACGCGTTCATCGGTGTGCACGGGCGTGGAGATGTTCCACAAGATGATGGACGAGGGCATGGCGGGGGACAACCTGGGCTTGCTGCTGCGCGGGATCGAGCGCACGGATGTGGAGCGCGGACAGGTGGTAGCCAAAGCCGGGTCGATCACGCCGCACACGAAGTTTGAAGCCTCGGTGTACGTGCTGAAGAAGGAAGAGGGTGGGCGGCACAGTGCATTCTTCAGTGGGTATCGTCCGCAGTTCTACATTCGGACGATGGATGTGACCGGCGACGTGACCCTGCCGCAAGGCGTGGAGATGGTGCTGCCGGGAGACAACGTGAACCTGACGGTGGAGTTGATCGTGCCGGTGGCGCTGGAGCAGGGTTCGAAGTTCGCCATCCGTGAAGGCGGTCTGACCGTCGGCGCGGGTGTCATCACCAAGATCATTGCATAGGTAGAAAGAAATGACGAAGCAGAAAATCCGCATCCGCCTGAAAGCATACGACCATCGTGTCCTGGACCAATCCGCCAAGCGTATCGTCGAAACAGCCGAGCGTTCTGGTGCCCATGTTGTAGGTCCTGTACCCTTGCCAACCAAGATGGAACGGTTTACAATACGCCGCTCAGCTTTCATTGACAAGGACTCGCACGAGCACTTTGAAATCCGCACACACAATCGCCTGATCGATGTCCTGGACCCTGATTCCAAGACCATCGACATGCTCATGCGTCTGAACCTTCCGGCGGGTGTGGATATTGAAATAAAGATCTAATACGTGCGTCTAGTTCGCCCGAGGGTCTGACACGTTTCCCGTCAGACCGCTCGGGCTGAATGGCGGCACAAGAACGGCACCGTTCGTGGACCCCAACAACCCTGTGGTCGCGGCGGACCGGTTGACTGTGCTGTAACCGAGATGATGCAGCCAAGCCCAGGCTGACAGTCTCGAACCACTTTTTGAATGAGACAACCGTGATGTTGAAAGGGCTTATAGTCTTTAAGATCGGCATGACCCAGATATTCGATGAGACAGGGCTGGCTTTACCGGTAACTCTGATCGAAGCTGGGCCTTGCTATGTTACCCAGGTACGCCTTCCGGAGAAGGAAGGCTATGCGGCGGTGCAACTCGGCTTTGCTGAGGTGGCTCCAAAACGGCTCACACAGGGCGAATTTGGACATCTCAAGGTCAGCGAATTGCCCCCGCTTCGTTTTTTGCGCGAGTTCCGCATCAAGCAAGCCGAGTACAAGGTTGGTGACCGGGTCACCGTGGATGTATTTGGCGTGGGCGAACGCGTCGATGTGATCGGCACCAGCAAGGGCAAGGGCTTTGCCGGCGCCGTCAAGCGTTACCACTTCAAGGGACGCTCCACGACGCACGGCGCCTCGGACCGCATCCGTTCACCGGGCTCGAATGGTTCCACCACCACACCAGGGCGTGTCTACCGCGGCTCTCGCCGCCCCGGACACATGGGCACCGAGCGCGTCACCGCCCAGGGACTCAAGGTCGTGCTGGTCGATGTGGAGCGCAATCTTATCGGTGTTCATGGTGCCGTGCCCGGACCCAGGGGCGGCGTGGTTATGATACAGGATGCGCGCAAGCAGTAGGCGCGGAGAATTGGAGCACAGCAACCATGAAAGCAGACGTTCTTAATATGAATGGCGAAAAGGTCAAGACGGTCGAACTGCCCGCCGAGATCTTTGAAGCCGAAGTCAACGTGGATCTGATGCACCAGGCTTACGTTCAACAATTGGCGAATGCCCGCCTGGGCACCCACGACACCAAGACCCGCAGCGAGGTATCCGGCGGCGGTAAAAAGCCGTGGAAACAAAAAGGCACCGGCCGCGCCCGCCAGGGTTCCACCCGGGCGCCCAACTGGGCGCATGGCGGCAAGGTCCACACACCGCACCCGCGCAAGTACACCCAGCATATGCCGCTCAAGATGCGCCGGGCTGCGCTGCGCTGCGCCCTCTCTGCCAAGGCAGCCGAGGCGGGGCTTGTGCTGGTGGATGAGTTGGTGCTGGCGGAACCGAAGACCCGCCTGATGGCGGAAGCTTTGAAGAAACTGGTCGGTGAATCCACCGCCCTGGTGCTGACTGCAGAGAAGGACCAGGCATACGAAACCGTGGCGCGTTCCACCAATAATCTACCCGACGCCAAACTTCTTATTGCCAGCTACCTGAACATCCGCGACCTGCTTAATTACGAGAAACTCGTCCTGCCGCTCAAGGCGCTGGATGTGCTTAAAGCGCAACTCGTGCAGGAGGCAAAATGACCACCATCTATGATGTGATCCGTCGTCCGATGGTCACCGAGAAGACCAATTACCAGTCGAACAAACTGCGCCAGTACTCATTCGAGGTGGACAAGCATGCCACCCGGACCCTGGTGAAGGATGCGATTGAAATATTGTTCGAGGTCAAGGTCGTCCGCGTGAACATCCTCAACACTGCCGCCAAGCGCAGCCGCCGCCGCAACCGCAGGCTGCTGGTGCGCGATGCCGGCTTCAAGAAAGCGATCGTAACCCTTGCCGAGGGAAGCACCCTCGAGATCTTTGAAGGGGTGAAATAATGGCAGTCAAGAAATATAAACCGGTTACACCGGGTCAGCGGGGGATGACCGGTTACACCTTTGAAGAGATAACCAAGTCAACCCGCGAACGGAGCCTCACGGTCATCCGCCGTCAGCATGCCGGTCGGGATGTCAGTGGACGGATAAGCGTCCGCCATCGCGGCGGCGGGACTCGTCGCTATATTCGCATAGTCGATTTCAAACGTGACAAGCGCGATATCCCGGCGAAGGTTGCTGCCATCGAATATGATCCCAACCGTACCGCCCGCCTGGCGCTGCTCTTCTACGCGGATGGCGAGAAGCGCTATATCATTGCCCCGCTGGGCGTAAAGGTTGGCGACACGCTCCTTTCGAGCACGCAAGCCGAGATCCGCCCTGGCAATACCCTGCCGCTATCCAACATACCGGTGGGCACGATGATCCATAACGTGGAATTGAAGGTTGGCAAGGGTGGGCAGTTGGTGCGCTCGGCAGGCGAGTCGGCGCAGTTGCTCGCCAAGGAGAGCGAATACGCCCAGGTGCGTTTACCTTCCGGTGAAGTGCGCCTCGTGCTGCAGGTCTGCACGGCAACCATCGGGCAGATTGGGAATGTCGATCACAGCAACATCAAGCTGGGCAAAGCGGGACGCAAACGCCACATGGGCATCCGCCCGACCGTGCGCGGCACCGCCATGAGCCCGCGCGACCATCCACATGGTGGTGGTGAAGGTCGCCAGCCGGCAGGCATGCCTGGACCCAAGACCCCCTGGGGTCGCCCGGCGCGCGGTTACCGCACGCGCAACAATCAACCCACCGACAAGTATATTGTGCGCCGCCGCAGCAAGTCCAGCCGCTAGGCGCGAAAGCAATCGAGGGTAGAAACTATGTCTCGTTCCCTGAAAAAAGGTCCCTTCATCGCCCCGAAACTCCTCAAGAAGATCGAGGAAATGAACGCCAAGGGCGAAAAGAAAGTCATCCGAACCTGGAGCCGTGCCAGCGTGATCTTCCCGCAGATGGTGGGTCATACCATTGCTGTGCACGATGGACGCCGGCATGTTCCGATCTATGTGACCGAGAACATGGTCGGTCATCGCCTGGGTGAATTTGCCCCCACGCGCCTGTTCCGCGGTCACATGGCCGCGGAGAAAGCCTCCAAGGCGGCATAGGAGATATGGTCATGACTCATGATATTCATGCAGAGATGCGTAATCTCTCCATATCCGCCCAGAAGGTCCGCCTGGTCGTCGATGCCGTGCGCGGCAAGGATGCGGTCAGGGCTGTGGAAGCACTGACCTATATGCCGCAAGGTGCCGCCCGGCCAGTGCTGAAACTGCTGAATTCCGCCATCTCGAACGCGGAAGAGAATTTTGGCGTCAGCCGTGACGATCTCTATGTAGCCAAGATCTTTGCTGACGAGGCGCCCACCCGCAAGTGGCGGCGCTTCGGTGCCCGCGGCCGGTTCAAACCGCTCTTGCGCCGCAGTTCACATGTAACCGTCATCCTGCGCGAGCGCGAGACCGCGTAACGGCAAAGAAAGGACGAAGGAAATTATGGGTCGCAAAGTTCATCCGATCGGATTTCGACTGAATGTCAACCAGGATTGGCGCGGGCGCTGGTTCGCTGAAGGCGCACAATACCGCCAGCAGCTGCACCAGGATTTCGCCATTCGCGACGCCATTCGCGATGAAGCCGGGCGTGCTGGTGTCTCACGCATCGACGTGGAGCGCTTCCCGGGCAAGTTGAAGGTGGCGGTCTTTACTGCCAAGCCGGGCATCCTCATCGGACGCAAAGGCGAAGGCATCAAGAAGATCCGCTTGTCGCTCGAGGCTTTGACCGGCAAGAAGGTCGATCTGGAGATCAAAGAGATCAAGGCGCCGGACTGTGATGCCTTCCTGGTCGCTTGGAATATCGCCGATCAACTGGAACGGCGCATCAGTTATCGCCGTGCCATGAAACGTGCCATCCAGCAAGCCATGCGCCAGGGTGCGCAGGGCATCAAGATCGAAGTGGGTGGACGGCTGGGCGGGGCTGAAATGGCTCGGAATGCCTGGTTGCGCGACGGGCGTGTGCCGTTGCAGACCTTGCGGGCGGACATCGAATTTGCCCGCGCCGAAGCCACCACCACATATGGTCAGATCGGCATTAAAGTGTGGGTCTATCACGGTGAGATGAAGGCTGCCCTGGAAGAAAAAGCCGAAACCACCGAGGGCGTGTACGTAAGTGAGTAACGGATGGGGAGCGGAACCCGCTGACAGGCTGCCGGGATCCGCATCCTCAACCTTGAGCACTGAACAGAAGAGGTTGCAGCAATGTTAATGCCAAAACGCGTGAAATACAGAAAGCAGATGCGCGGCCGTATGAAGGGCAAGGAAAGCCGGGGCGTTGAGATCTCCTTCGGTGAGTACGGGTTGCAGGCGTTGGAACCAGGCTGGGTTACCGCCCGGCAGATCGAAGCCGCCCGCCGCACCATTGTCCATGCCATGAAGCGCCGCGGCAAGATCTGGATCCGGATCTTCCCGGACAAACCCTACACCAAGAAACCCCCGGAAACCCGCATGGGCAAGGGGAAAGGTGGGGTTGAATACTGGGTGTCGGTCGTGAAGCCGGGTCGTGTCATGTTCGAGGTCGGCGGTCTCCCCGAGAGCGAAGCGCTGGACGCCTTGAACCTTGCCCGGTACAAATTCTCGATCAAGACCCGGGTCATCACCCGGTATGATCTGGCGGCAGGAGAGCAGGCATGAAACCGGTGGAAATTCGCAAGATGTCCGTTGACGAGATGAAAGCCAAGTTAACCGACAGCCGTGACGAACTGATGAAACTTCGTTTCAAGCAGATCACCGGTCAGTTAACCGATACAAGCCGCCTGCGCCAGTTGCGCCGGGATATCGCCCGCATGGAGACGATCCTGCAGGAATCAACTCAGGCGACCCAAGAGGAAGGTGAAGCATGAATAACCGTCGTCGTCTGACTGGTGTTGTCACCAGCAATAAAATGACCAAGACCGTTGTGGTCGAGATCGGACAGACCTTCCGTCATCCGCTGTACCGAAAAGTGGTCCATACCAGCAAGCGCGTCAAGGCGCATGACGAACTGGGCTGCCAGATCGGAGACAAGGTGCAGATCGTTGAAAGCCGGCCTCTCTCGCGCGATAAGCGCTGGGTCGTTGAGAGCATCGTCAAGCGCGAGATCCGCACGGCTGACAGCGGGGTGGAGGCACTGCAATGATCCAGGTCGAATCCCGTGTCAAGGTAGCCGACAACACCGGCGCACGCGAACTGCTGGTCATCCACCTCATGGGCGGCTCCACGCGGCGCTATGTCCACATCGGTGATGTGGTCGTCGGCACCGTCAAGTCTGCCGCTCCGCAGGGAACCTTGAAAAAATCCGAGGTGGTCAAAGCCGTCATCGTGCGCTGTTCGAAGGAATGGCGCCGGGAGGACGGTTCATACATCCGTTTCGATGATAACGCTGCCGTGATCCTCGATGCCGATGGCGAGAACCCGAAGGGCACCCGCATCTTTGGACCCGTGGCGCGCGAACTGCGCGAGAAGGGTTTCATGAAGATCGTCTCGCTGGCCCCGGAAGTTTTATAGCGAGCAGGAGCGAACGATGAATGTCAAGATCCGCAAGGGCGATACCGTTGAGATCATCAGCGGAAAACTCGAAGATAAAGGCAAGCGCGCCGAGGTCATCAAGGTCTATCCGGATGAACGCCGGGTGGTCGTGCAGGGTGTGAACATTCACACCAAGCATCAACGCCAGGTGCAGACCCAGGCAGGACGCAATGTCAACCCGGGACGCATCAAGTTCGAAGGACCGATCTCGATCTCCAATGTCATGCTCGTCTGCCCCAAGTGCAGTGAACCGACGCGCGTCGGCGTGACGCGTGACGAAAAAGGCGCACATCGCGTCTGCAAGAAATGCCAGGCGCAGATCGATTAGCGCCAGGTGGAGCCTTCAATTATGAATAGAATGCAAGAACGATACCAGAAGGAAGTAGTCCAGACGCTGTTCAAGGCATTTGGCTACAAAAACATCAATCAGGTTCCGCGCATCGAGAAGGTGGTGCTGAACATCGGGCTTGGATCCGAGCAGGAGAATGCCAAGGCGCTCGAAGCCGCCATGGGCGACCTGACCACCATCGCCGGGCAGAAACCTGTGATGACCAAGGCGCGCAAGAGCATCGCCAACTTCAAACTGCGCGAAGGGCGGGTCATTGGCACCAAGGTGACCCTGCGCGGCAACAAGATGTGGTTCTTCCTGGACCGCCTGATCAATGTTGCCCTGCCGCGCGTGCGCGACTTCCGCGGGGTTTCGCCCGAAGCCTTCGATGGACGCGGGAACTACACCCTGGGGCTGAAGGACCAGTTGATCGTCCCGGAGATCGAATACGACAAGATCGATAAATTACGAGGCATGGAAGTCACCATCGTGACCACTGCCAAATCTGATGATCATGCACGGCTTATGCTGCAACTGATGGGCATGCCGTTCAAGAAGGAAGCGTAAAATGGCAAGCACATGCATGAAATATCGTGAAGCCCGCCGCAAGTACCCGACCCAGGTGCGCAACCGCTGTTTCCGCTGCGGCAGACCGCGCGGCTATATGCGCCGCTTTGGTTTGTGCCGCATCTGTTTCCGTGAACTCGCCTTGGAAGGCAAGATTCCCGGCGTCGTGAAGTCATCGTGGTAGGCATGGAGGCAGGAAATGAGCGTCAATGATCCGATTGCTGATATGTTAACCCGCATTCGAAATGCAATGATGAGCGGGCAGGCCATGACCGCCATGCCGTATTCCAAGGTCAAGGAAGAGATCGCCAAGATCCTGAAGGAAGAGGGCTACCTGGAAAGTTTTGAATCTGCCGACGGTGAACGCCCCGGGCAGAGGGTCCTCCGCCTGCGCATCAAGTACATTGGTGAACGCCGCGAGCGCCGCCCGGTCATCGCCGGTCTGGAGCGCATCAGCCGCCCCGGACGCCGCGTGTATACCAAGAAACAGGAGATCCCGTGGGTGCTCTCGGGGATTGGCATCGCCATCCTCTCGACCCCCAAGGGGATCATGACCGGTCAGCGCGCCCGCCAGTTGAACGTCGGCGGCGAGCTCCTCTGCAAGGTCTGGTAAGAGAGAGGAGAATATACAGTGTCTCGTGTAGGACGTTTACCCATTCCTGTGCCCTCTGGCGTACAGGTTGATATCCAGGGGACCCAGATAAGCGTCAAGGGTCCCAAAGGTGAAATGAAGCGCGCCTTCTCATCCCAGATCGGCATCGGGATGGAGGACGGGCAGGTCATCATCACCCGCAGTTCGGATAAGCCCGCCGTGCGCGCCCTGCATGGCACCACACGTGCGCACCTGGCGAATATGATCCACGGTGTCAGCACCGGGTTCGAGCGTGTGCTGGAGATCGAAGGCGTTGGCTATCGCGCCGAGATGAAAGGGACGACCCTGGTGCTCTTCATGGGTTACTCGCACCCGGTGGAGATGGAACCACCGGCAGGCATCAGTTTCGATGTCGAAGCCAAAGCCCGGCATGTCTTCGTGCGCGGCATCGACAAGGAACAGGTGGGGCAGGTGGCGGCAAATATCCGCAGTGTGCGTGCCCCGGAACCGTATCATGGCAAGGGCTTGCATTACCTTGGCGAGAAGATCCGCCGCAAGGCTGGCAAAGCCGGAAAGGCAGCGAAGTAATCTATGGCTGGAACAACCCGCTCTGAAGCCCGCATGCGCAGGCATGAACGTGTCCGCCGTCACCTGGCTGGAACTGCACAGCGCCCGCGCTTGAGCGTCTTCCGCAGCCTGGTGGGCATTTACGCCCAGGTCATTGACGACCAGACCGGGCATACGCTTGTCTCGGCTTCATCGATCGATCAGGATCTGCGCTCCAAGGTTAAAGGCTTGAAGAAGACGGAACAGGCAAAACTGGTTGGCAAGACCGTGGCGGAGCGCGCGGTTGGCAAAGGTATCAAGCAAGTCGTCTTTGACCGTGGCGGTTTTATGTACCGGGGCAGGATCAAAGCCCTGGCTGAAGGCGCCCGCGAAGGCGGACTGGATTTCTAAAGCCTGATTGGAGAACGCAATGTCGGATTACCAGGGAAAAGAAGCAGAACAGCAAGGTGAACAATTCGATGAGCGCCCGGTTGAGATCGCGCGCGTCGCGAAAGTTGTCAAAGGCGGTCGTCGTTTCCAGTTCCGCGTTACCATCATCGTCGGCGACAATCACGGCAAGGTAGGCATGGGTGTTGGCAAGGCGAATGCCGTGCCGGATGCCATGCGCAAGGCGACAGAACGAGCCCACAAGGACCTGCGTAAGCTCAACCTATCGGGCACGACCATTCCGCATGAATCCACCGGCAAGGTGGGCGGGGCTGTGGTGCTGTTGAAGCCCGCCTCTCCCGGCACCGGTGTTATCGCCGCAGGCGGTGTGCGCGCTGTATTGGAAGCCGCCGGTGTGCGCGACATTCTGACCAAGTCACTGGGTTCAGCCAACGTCTTGAATGTCGTCCAAGCCACATTAAAGGCGCTGGATGGGCTGAAATCGCCTCAACGTGAGGCTGCCCGGCGCGGGAAACCGGTCGAAGAACTGCTCCCGTACTGGGAGAGGAGCAGGAAGAATGGTTAAAAAGACTGACGGAAAAGACATCCGGGTGACCCTGGTGCGCAGCGCCATCGGTTTCCCTGTACCACAGAAGGCAACGGTGCGCGCCCTTGGCTTGCACCGCCTGCATCAGACTGTGGTCCACAAGGACAGCCCGGCTTTGCGCGGCATGCTGGCGAAAGTCGTCCACTTGATCCGCATCGAAGAATAAGGATTTAACATGAAACTGAACGATCTCAAACCCAACCCGGGTTCCAAGAAGACCCGCAAGCGCGTCGGGCATGGCATTTCTGCCGGTCAGGGCAAGACCTGCGGTCGTGGGACCAAGGGACAAAATTCCCGCTCCGGTGAAGGCGGACGCCTTTATCGACAGGGCGGCAATTTGCCTTTCTTCCGCCGCCTGCCCTTCGTGCGCGGCAAGGGCTTCCACCCGCCGTACAGCACCGAGTTCAACGAGATCAACCTCGACCAGTTGAGCGGTTTGAAGGCAAAGGAGATCACCCCCGAGACCCTTTCCGCCGCCCGCCTGCTGCGCGATCCGCGCAACCCGGTGGCTCTGCTCGGACGGGGCGAGGTCAAGACCGCCCTCAAAGTACGCCTTCATCGCGTCACTGCCAGCGCCAAGTCCAAGGTTGAGGCGGCTGGTGGCAGCGTCGAAATCATCGCGTAAGACGGCTTGTACACAGGAGAGCCTCGGATGAAGAACACCTTTTCGGGATGGCGTTACCTCTGGAAATCACAGGATATCCGCAGGAAATTACTCATTACCCTGCTGATCCTGGTCATCTACCGCCTGGCGGCGAATATTCCTGTTCCCGGCATCAATACCGATCTGCTCAAGCAAGTGCTGGAGAACCAGGTTGGTTCGTTTGTCGCCTTCATCGACATGCTTTCCGGTGGAACGGTCTCGAATTTCTCGCTCCTTTCGATGGGCGTCTACCCGTACATCACCGCCCAGATCATCATCCAGCTGCTCGTCCCCATCTTCCCGGCTCTTCAGCGGCGCATGCAGGAAGACCCGCGCGAAGGACGCAAGTTGCAGGAACGCTGGACCTATTACCTGGCAGTGCCGATGGCGACGCTCTCGGCGATCGGGCAGATCAACATCTTCAACTCGATGTCAACCAGCGGACAGGTCGTCCCCTTTGGCTTTACCGCCGGACTGTGGCTGCCCTCACTTACCATCCTGCTCACCATGGTGGGCGGCACGATGTTCGCCATCTGGTTGGGCGAACTGATCTCCGAGTATGGTATCCGCGGGCAGGGTCTTTCGCTGATCATCTTTGCCGGCATCGTATCCCGCATCCCGGCGAATTTTGGAAACCTGCTGAAAGATGAGACCTATGGCTGGATCCTGGTCGTCTCCATGGCGCTGGTCATGGTGGCGGTCATCTTCGCCATTGTATATGTGCAACAGGGTCGCCGCAATGTGCCGGTCATGTATCCGGGCAGGCGCGTTGGCAACCGCATGTCGATGCCTGTAAAAGGCTCCCTGCCTCTGATGGTCAACTTGGCAGGCATGATCCCGCTCATCTTCGCCAGCGCCATCCTGCAGTTCCCGACGCTGGTGGCTTCCTGGATGTTAAGGTCCACCAACACCGGTGTGGTTAATTTCGCCACCAGCATGTACAACACATTCAACGCCCAGGGCACAACCCCGTGGGTCTACTGGTTGCTCTACTTCCTTTTCGTGGTTGTACTCAGTTTCTTCTATACGGACGTGATGTTCACCCAGCAGAACTACGGTGATAATTTGAAGAAGGTCGGCGCCCAGATCCCCGGTGTGAACCGCGGCGCGCCCACGCAGAAATATCTTACCAAGGTCCAGCGGCGCATCACCCTGCCGGGCGCGCTGTTCCTGGGCTTCGTGGCAATCCTGCCCTACCTGATCGGGCTTGCGCTGGCAGCCTTTGGCATCCAGACCGGGAGTTCCTCGACCCTGTTCCTGACCACCTCGTCTGGCCTGCTCATTGTGGTCGGTGTGGTGCGCGATACGTTCATGAACATCGATGCCGAACTGAAATTACACGGCTACGATGAGAAACTGCTGGTGAAGTAGGACATGCCCAAGTACATTGTTCTTCTGGGACCCCCCGGGGTGGGCAAGGGCACGCAGGCGCAGATCCTGGCGCAGGCGGCTCAACTGCCGCATATCTCCTCGGGTGACCTGTTCCGTGAGAATATTGACAATGGCACCGAACTTGGACGGCTGGCGCAGGCGTACATGAGCAAGGGTGAACTGGTCCCGGATGGCCTCACCATCGACATGATCCGCGCCCGCCTGGCGCAGGCAGACTGCGCCAAAGGCACCGTGCTGGATGGTTTCCCACGCACCATCGTCCAGGCGGAAGCGCTAGACAAACTACTGGCAGAGTTTGAGGGCAAGGTCAACCATGTGCCCTACATCCATGCCGAGGAAGCGGTGCTGGTGGAACGCTTGAGCGGACGCTGGACGTGCCGTGCCGCAGGGCATGTCTTCCACGCCCGGCACAATCCGCCCAGGCAGGCAGGCATCTGCGACCTGGATGGTTCAGAACTCTACCAACGGGATGACGACCGCTCCGAAACCGTGATCAGGCGCATCCAGGTCTATATCAAGCAGACCGCGCCGCTGATCGATTATTACCGCTCCCGCGGGCTGCTGAAAGAGATCGACGGCACCCGCTCCATAGAAGAAGTAGCCGCCAGTCTCCTGGCGGTCATCCAGTAGTGCCATGATGAGCCGTGACGCCAATATCCGGATCAAGACCCCGGAAGAGATCACACTCATGCGCGCTGCCGGCTCCGTCAATGCGCTTGCGCTGGCGGCTGTACGAGAACTTTTACAACCCGGTACCACCACCGCAGACCTCAACGCGGCTGCTGAGGAAGTCCTGCGGAACCATGGGGCGTACTCCCCATTCAAGAACTACGGACACCCGCCGTACCCCGCCTCCGTTTGTGTCAGTATCAACGAGGAACTGGTGCACGGCATACCCGGGAAACGCAGGCTAAAGGAAGGCGACATCGTCTCCGTTGACTGCGGTACCGTACTGGAGGGTTTCGTAGGCGACTCGGCGTTCACCGCCGGGGTCGGGGAGATCTCCCAGCTTGCGCAAAGGCTGATCGACGTGACCGCGCAGGCTTTGACCGTGGGCATTGCGATGATGCGTGCCGGGAACAGAACGGGCGACATCTCCGCCGCCATCCAGCAGTATGTGGAGGGCAGCGGTTTCCAGGTCGTCCGCGAATACACGGGTCACGGTGTCGGCAGGTCCATGCACGAAGGACCGCAGGTGCCAAACTATGGGACCCCCAATACCGGTGTGCTGTTACAGCCGGGGATGACCATCGCCCTGGAACCGATGGTCCTGGCGGGAAAGCCGCTGACCCGGGTGCTGGCAGACCATTGGACCGTTGTCTCTGCTGATGGATCCCTGACCGCCCACCAGGAACACTCGGTGGCGGTCACCGAAGGCGACCCTCTCGTCCTGACTGTTCCCTAGGGTCCGAAGCAGTGCACAAAACTGGACGGATGTACGTGAAGCAGGTATAATACGCAGTTTGGTTGCATCAAGAGAGAAGGAGTATGGCATGAAAGTAGGACCATCCATTCGCAAGCGCTGTGCGAAGTGCCGCATCGTCAAACGCAAGGGCATCCTGTATGTCATTTGCGAGAATCCCAAGCACAAACAGCGACAAGGATAAGGAAAATGGCAAGAATCGAAGGTGTTGACCTGCCGCGCAATAAGCGCGTCGAAGTTGGCCTGAACTACCTGTTCGGCATCGGTCCGGCGCGCTCGCGCGCCATCCTGAGCGCCACCGGCATCAGCGCGGATACGCGCGTCAAGGATCTGACCGAAGCCGAAGTCAATTCCATCCGTGAATTCATCGCCAGCAACTGGAAGATCGAGGGCGATCTGCGCCGCCAGGAGCAGATGAACATCAAGCGCCTGGTGGAGATCGGCTGCTACCGCGGCTTGCGCCACCGCCGCAACCTGCCGGTTCACGGACAGCGCACCCGCACCAATTCACGCACCCGCAAAGGTCCCAAGAAGACCGTTGCCGGACGCGGCCGCCGCAAGGGCGGAAAGAAGTAGACAGGAGCTAAGGAAGCATGCCTCAAACTGTTCGTTCCGCACGCCGAACCTCGGCAAAGAAGGCAAAGCGTACTTTATCCTCGGGTGAAGTGCACGTGTATGCCTCGTTCAACAATACCATTGTGACCGTCACTGATCCGGCAGGCAACACCCTGTGCTGGGGCAGCGCCGGTTCTGTCGGCTTCAAGGGCTCGCGCAAGAGCACGCCGTTCGCCGCGCGCCTGGCGGCTGAGCAAGCCATAAAAGCCGCCCAGGCAATGGGCATCCAGGAAGTTGATGTCATCGTCAAGGGTCCTGGTCCCGGACGTGAGAACGCCATCCGCGCCGTTCAATCCATGGGGCTCAAGGTGAAATCCATCTCGGATATCACCCCGGTCCCGCACAACGGTTGTCGACCGCCCAAGCGGCGCCGCGTCTAATTAGATGAGAGAGGGTTGAAAGTATGGCAAAGTATACTGGACCGGCATGTAAATTGTGCCGGCGCGAAAATGAGAAACTGTTCCTAAAGGGAGAACGCTGTTATTCCCCCAAGTGTTCGTTCGACCGCCGCAGTTATGCGCCCGGACAGCATGGTCGTTCCGGTGGACGCCCAGGTGGACGCGGCGGCGCACCCGGTCGCGAATCCGACTATGCCAAGCAATTGCGCGCCAAGCAGAAAGCCCGCCGGGTCTACGGCGTTTATGAAGCCCAGTTCCGGCGCTATTATGCGAAGGCGCTCAAGGCACGCGGAATCACGGGCTTGATGCTGCTGCAGATCCTTGAATCACGCCTGGATAATGTTGTCTACCGGCTTGGTTATGCCGCCAGTCGTTCCCAGGCACGCCTGCTGGTCACGCACGGGCACTTCACTGTCAATGGACGCCGCACCGATATCCCCTCCATGACCCTGCGGGTGGGCGATAACGTGGCTGTACGCGAGGGATCGCTCAGCACCAAGTTCTTCCAGGAACTGCCGCCCTTTGCGGAGAACCGCAATACGCCCGCCTGGCTGGGACGTGATCTGAAGACCCTTTCGGGGAACATGCTGCGCCTGCCCGAACGGGCTGAGATCGAAGGCAGTCTTAACGAACAGCTGATCGTCGAGTACTACTCGCGCTAAGCCGATTTGTTCAACGCTGTCGCTCTCCCCGCCCGCCCTGCCCGTTGATGGGTGGGCTGGAAGGTTGGCGGAGAAGGCAGCCAAGGCGGCGTACCATTCTGTACGCCGGGGAAAGGTGAACCGTGACACTCTCTAACATGGTGATGCCAAAGATCGAGCGCGAAGCCGAAGCTCGCAATTATGGCAAGTTCGTCATCAGCCCATTGGAACATGGCTATGGCGTGACCCTTGGCAATGCCCTGCGACGTATTTTGCTCTCCTCCCTGGAGGGCACAGCGGTGACCTCCATCCGCATTTCGGACTCTCTGCACGAGTTCAGCGACATTCCGGGCATACGCGAAGATGTGCTGCAGGTTATGCTGCAGGTTAAGCAGCTGCGCCTGATCCTCACCGATGTGGATTCCACCCGCATGCACCTGGATGTGCGCGGCGAAGGTGTGGTCACCGCGGCGGATATTATCACCCCACCCGAAGTGACGATCATCAATCCGGACCTTTACCTGTTCACTTCGGACAGCGCCAAGACGCGTCTCGACCTGGAGTTCATGGTTGAACGCGGGCGCGGCTATGCCCCGTCCAACGAACGCGGCAGGATGCCGATCGGTGAATTGCCGGTGGATGCCATCTTCACCCCGATCAAGCGTGTCAACTGGGAAGTCCTCTCGGCGCGTGTGGGTCAAAGCACAAATTACGACAAACTCGTGCTTGAGATCTGGACGGATGGCGCCATAAGTCCGGAGTCCGCACTCAGCACGGCTGCCAAGATCATGATCGAACACCTGCGCTTCGTGGCAGGCATCAGCGAAGAAACGCTTACCGTTGCGATGGAGAAGGAAATCGCCGGCTCGCGGTTGACCAGCGAAGTGACCGAAGCCCCGGTTGAATCCCTGGACCTCTCGGTGCGTGTATTCAACTCGCTCAAGCGCACCGGTATCACCACGGTGGGTGATGTGCTCGAATTGCTGGAAAAAGGCGAGAATGCGGTCATGTCCATCCGCAATTTCGGCGAGAAGAGCCTGGACGAACTGCGGTTAAGGATGCAGGAAAAAGGGTATTTGAAAGACGAAACCAAGAAAGAAGCGGAGTGATTTCGCCATGCGACACCAAGTAGCAGGATACAAATTAAACCGAACCAAGAGCGCGCGCATTGCCTTGCGCCGCAACTTGATCAAGCAATTCTTCCTTCACGAGCGCATCCGCACGACCGAAACGAAGGCGGCTGCCATCCGTGGAGAGAGTGAAAAAATGATCACCGTGGCGCGCAAGGCAGCCACAGCCAGTGATGATGAAAAGGTCGCCGCCCGCCGCCAGATCGCGGCGCAGTTGGGCAACAACAGCAACGAGATCATCAAGAAGCTTTTTGATGAGATCGCCCCTCGCTTTGCAGAACGCCCTGGCGGTTATACCCGCACCTCGAAACTCGGTCCCCGCTTTGGCGACAAGGCGGAGATGGTGCTCATCGAACTGATCGAAGAGTGACAGGCAAGGTGGGCAGGCGGATGACTGAGAAGACATCCTCCCCCACGCTGAAGATGGCACGTTACCAGATTATCCTCGCCTACGATGGCACCGGCTTCTTCGGAAGCCAGAGGCAGGGAACCGCCCGGACGGTGCAGGCTGAACTCGAGAGAGCGCTGACCCGCATCGGCTGGGCAGGGAGATCCATCCAACTCGCCGGGCGCACCGACAGCGGTGTGCATGCCAGCGGACAGGTTGCAGCATTCGACCTTGACTGGCGGCACCCGCTGGCGAACCTCCAGCGGGCATTGAACGCCAACCTGCCGGAAGACATGGCAGTCCATGGGTTGCGGCTGGCACCGGATGGTTTTCATCCTCGCTTTGATGCGGTTT
>JBFYSG010000089.1:0-7883 GCA_041301835.1 Chloroflexota bacterium
GGCGTGGCGATGGGCATCACCGGCACCGATGTTGCCAAGGAGACCGCCGACATGGTGCTCACCGACGACAACTACGCCAGCATCGTCTCGGCGGTCGAGCAGGGGCGCATCATCTACTCGAATATCCGCAAGTTCGTCTTCTTCCTGCTCTCGAGCAATATCGCCGAGATCATGATCATATTCCTCGCCACGCTGGCAGGTTTGCCCGCCCCGCTGACCGCCATCCAACTGCTGTGGCTCAACCTGATCACCGACGGCGCCCCCGCCCTCGCCCTGGCGATGGAGAAGGGCGACCCGGACATCATGGAGCAGAAGCCGCGCACCAGGAAGGAACCGATCATCAACCGGTCGATGGGGCTCGGCATGGTCATCCAGACCATCACCCAGACCGGCGCCGTCCTGACTGCCTTTGCCCTGGGCTTGATCTGGCATCTCGAAGCGGGCGCCGCCATTCCGCCCGGCAGCAACCCCATAATCTACCTGATCCAGCACGATTGGCGCGGCATCGACGTGCAGACTGCCGAGACCATGGCGTTCGTGACCCTCTCGCTGTGTGAACTCTTCCGCGCCTACACCGTGCGCTCGGAGCGCACCTCGCTCTTCCGCATCGGGATCTTCTCGAACAAGTGGATGCAGATCGCCGTTGGACTTTCGCTCACCCTGCTCATCCTGGTCACGTCTGTGCCGTTCCTCCAGCCGATCTTCAACACCCATTTCCTGAATCCGACCGAGTGGTTGGTCGTCCTGGGGCTGGCGCTCATCCCAGCCGTATCGGAGGAGATCACCAAGTTCTTCCTGCGCCTGCGCGACCGGCGCGCCCCGGTTGCCTGATCGCATGCAGGGCGGTTGAAAGACCGCCCTGCTTTTTTATGCCTGTCTTATTCGCCATCTCACCCCTGCTCCTGACCGCCCTCCTGTTCCTGCCGGGCTTGCGGCTGGTTCCGCCTGCCCGGAGCGCCTGGTTCCGGACAGTTCTGGCCGCGCTGCTGTGCGGCTTGCTGGATATGCTCGTGCTCTACAGCCTGCCCCGCCTGCGCCTATCCTTCGGACCGGCGGAGATGCCGCTCTTCTTCTTCACGATCACGCGCCTGATCGTTCTCCTGCCGGTGCTGCTGCTGATCCTGCTCAGCAGGAGGTCCGCACGCACGCCAGCCTGCGCGCCGCGCCTGCATGCCGTCATCCAGGTACTGCTGTCCGTGCTTGCCTGCTATGCCCTGGTTATCGAGCCTTTCCACCTGACCGTCACCCACCTGCAGCCCGCTGCGCCATCCTTCCTGGCAGAGCGCCCGCTGCGCATCGTCCACCTGACCGACCTGCACGTTGAGCACCCCACCCGCCGCGAACAGGAAGTGCTGGCGACCGTTGCCGCCCTCGAACCGGATATCATCCTGCTGACGGGTGATTATCTCAACCCGACCTACATGGATGATCCCCAGGCGCAATCCGAAACGCGCCAGTTCCTGGCACAGTTGCACGCACCGTACGGGGTCTTTGCGGTCAACGGCACGGTGGATGACCCCAGGCGCATGTCCATCCTGTTCGCCGGTCTGGAGAACATCCGCGTGCTCACCGACGAGACCGCCATACTTTCCTTTCCGGGCGGCTCGCTAGCCCTGGTGGGGGTCAGCAACACCTTCGACACTGCCAGGGATGCCGACGCGCTCCGCAGCCTGCTGGCGGGGCTGCCGGGTGAGGTCTACAGCCTGCTGCTCTACCACACTCCGGACCTGATCGAGACCGCCGCGAGCACAGGCGTTGACCTGTACCTGGCGGGACACACCCACGGCGGGCAGATCCGCCTCCCGTTCTATGGCGCGCTGGTCACCTTCTCTGCCTATGGTAAACAGTATGAAATGGGTGCCTACCAGGTGGGCGAAACCTTTCTGTATGTCAGCCGCGGTCTGGGCATGGAGGGCTGGGATGCGCCCCGCATGCGCTTCCTGTGCCCGCCGGAACTGGAACTGCTGGAACTGGGAGAATGATGGGGCGGCAGCCGTGCGCCTGGAACCCTTTACCAAATCTTCATAATCCATACATCAAGCCTTTACAGGCTGCCTTTATAGTGGGGGATATAACAAACGAAGAATGGAGAACCTGATATGAACATCAAATGGATATTCCCCCTGCTGGCAGGCTTGCTCTTGCTGGCGGCATGCACGACGGCACCCGCAGCAGGCACCGAGACGGTCGCCCTGGCGGAGGAGTTGCCGCTGGACGCCTCCCCCGTTGAGACTACCGTTGAACCGGTCGTCGAGGACACCGCTACCACCGAAAGTGTGGTGGACGCCTCGGACCCCGCCGGTCTCACCTACGTGCGCGAGGAGGAGAAGTTAGCCCGCGATGTGTACCTCTTCCTGTACGATCGCTGGGGACTGCAAGTCTTCCAGAACATCGCCGGCAGCGAGCAGAGCCACACCGACGCCATCCAAAACTTGTTGAGCGTTTATGGTCTGGATGATCCCGCCGCCGGGGCGCAGCCCGGTCAGTTCAGCGATGCCTCCCTGCAGGCGCTCTATGACCAGTTGACCAGCCTCGGCAGCCAGAGCCTCGCTGACGCCCTCAAGGTTGGCGCTGCCATCGAGGAGATCGACATTCTCGACCTGCAAACCCGCCTGGCAGGCGACCTGCCCGACGATGTGCGCATCGTCTACGAGAACCTGCTCGCCGGTTCATGCAACCACCTGTCCGCATTCACCTCCACCCTTGAGCGCCAGACGGGCGAGGTCTACGTCCCGCAGTACATGACCGCTGAAGCCTACCAGGAAGCCCTCAACAGCGGCTCCATTGGCGGCATTGGCAACGGCTACGGGCGCCAGGGCGGCAAGCCCTAGAGCGCGGCATGAGAGTCTGCAGGCTGGTCCTGCGGACTCCCACCTCGTCTTCCTTGAGAATACTCACATGAAGAAAACTTTGAATCCCTTCTTCCGCAAACGCAGCCTCTGGCATCGCACCCTGATCCAGGTGCTCTTCTTTGCGATCATCGCCGTCATCTCGGTCAACCACACGCTGGCGCAGACGGGCGGCGGGATCACCATCCTTGACGGGGTTTCCCTGCACGCCGTCTGCCCGTTCGGCGGGGTGGAGACGCTGTACAAGTTCATCACCCAGGGGACCTTCATCCAAAAGGTGCGCGAATCCTCCGTTGTTCTGATGAGCCTGGTCTTCCTGCTCGCCATCCTGTTCGGACCGGTCTTTTGCGGCTGGGTTTGCCCGCTGGGCAGCATCCAGGAATGGGTTGGAAAGATCGGACGGCGCATCTTCAAGAGCAAACGATACAACCACTTCGTCCCTGCCGGACTGGACAAGGTGCTGCGCTACGCCCGCTACGGGGTCCTGGTCTGGGTGCTGTATGTGACCATCACCAGCGGCTCCATGCTCTTCCAGAATGCCGACCCCTACTACGCCCTGTTCTCTTTCTGGACAGGCGAGGTCACCCCGGTTGCGCTCGGCATCCTTGCCCTGACGCTGGTGCTGAGCCTGTTCGTCGAACGCCCGTGGTGCAAGTATGCCTGTCCGTACGGGGCTGTGCTGGGTCTGACCAACCTCTTCCGGGTCTTCAAGATCCGGCGGGTGGAAGGCACCTGCCGTAACGATGGTGCCTGCGATATCAAGTGCCCGATGAACATCCCGGTCAGCGAAAAGAAGGTCATCCGCGATCATCAATGCATCACCTGCATGGAATGCACCTCTGAAGCCTGCTGCCCGGTCAAAGAAACCGTCTTTCTGTCTGCAGGAGCCGTCAAATGAAAGTGAGCTCGAAACTACTCGGCATCATCGTGCTGGTGACCATCTTCGGCGGCATCGCCCTTTCCTCTGCCCTCGGTTGGTGGAGCACGGAGAACACTGGCGGCGGTCAGGGGGGTGAAGGCGGCGGTTCCTCGCTTGAAAGTGAACTCATCCGCGGCAGGACGACCTTCCAGGACCTGCTCAACATGGGATTGGCGCAGGAGACCATCGAAGAGGTCATCGGCGCGCCCATGCCGGAACCATCCACGCGCATCAACTTCTACTGCGCCGACCGGGGACTGGATTTTGAGGTCCTCAAAGAGGACCTGGAAGCCGAACTGGAAAAACTGGATCCTTGATGAAAAAAGATCTCCGGTTTCACCGGAGATCTCGTTTAATCTGTCTTCACCCCCGCCACCTGGTCGATCATACTCAACAGCACGCGCAGGTTGGGGATCTGGGCAGCCGCCGCGCCCGCCCCGCTGAACCAGCCCCCGCTCTTCCTGGCGACGCGCAGGGTGCCGTGCTCGATGGAGACCTGTCCCACCTCTGTCCAGGGGATCTCCTTCCTGCCAAGCGTGATGCCAGACTTGGAGACCGTTACCGCGCCAAAGGACACTTCTTCGCCGCGGTTATAGCGGCTGGCACACTGGTCATACAGGTGCGGGAAGACAGCTTCCTCGATGGCACGCGCCAGCCCTTCCACATCCTTCAACTGATCGGTAAGCAGGAGCGTTCCGCCGCGCAGGTCGCGCAGGGTGTAGGTGCGGCTCGTACCGGTCTGATCGCCGCCGGGGAAATGGCGGGTCACCGCCGCGCTCAACGCCGTCACCTGCTCCCAGCGCCAGGCTTGCACGCCGCGGCGGTCGCGGTGGGCAAAACCGTGCTCATACACCGCCACGCCGCGGTTCCAGCGGCTGTAGGTGATCCATGCCGCGACCAGGCTGAGCAGGAAGACCAGCAGGGAGAGCAGCAGCGGCATGAACAGGCGGTCATCGATCAACGCCGGACCATGTGCCTGGGATGCCTGCCAGGCATCGAACAGCCCGTAGGACAGGATGAGCACGGCAAGCAGCAGCAGGATCAGAAAGGTGACCAGGGAACCGAGGCGGATCCAGCGCCTGACCGGGTGCCAGGCTGTCGGCGCGCCCATGCCGGATACACTTGCGAACGCTTTGGGCAGGGAAAATGCAGTCGTCATGCCGCCTCAATAGAAAAGACCGGGCAAGCCCGGTCTGCAGGTTTCAAACGGGGGGCAGGTTGCGCTTGATCAAGGAATACATGCCCAGCGCCTTTACCGCGCCCTGCACCACGCAGGTAGTCGGGTTGTCCACCACGTACGCCGGGATGCCGAGCGCCTTGGTCAGCAGTTTGTCGATGCCCCGCAACTGCGCCCCACCGCCGGTCAATGCCACGCCGCGGTCGATGATGTCGGAGACCAGTTCCGGGGGTGTTTTTTCCAGCACGCGCCGGCAGTTCTCCACGACCTGCTTGAGCGGTTCCTGCAGAGCTTCCACCACCTCGCCGCTGGTCAGGGTCACCGGGCGGGGCAGGCCCGAAACCTGGTCCTGACCCTGAACTTCCAGGCTGTCTTCCTTCTCCTGCGGGACCGCCGCACCGATGCGCAGTTTCAACTGCTCGGCGGTGGTGGGTCCGATGACGACGCCGTACTTGCGGCGCACATACGCCGCCACGGCTTCATCCAGGTACAGCCCGCCGGCGCGCAGGGTATCCGCGGCGACGATGCCGTGCATCGAGATGACCGCGGCTTGCGTTGCCCCGCCGCCCAGGCAGACCACCATGTTGCCGGAAGGCGAGCCCACGGGCAGGTCCACGCCGATCGCCGCCGCCAGGGGCTGCTGGATCAGGTAGGCATCGCGCGAGCCTGCCTGCAGCACCGCCTCGTGGACAGCGCGCGCCTCCACGCTCGTGACCCCGTACGGTACGGTGATCATGACGCGCGGGCGCAGGATGCGCATGGGTCCACTCACCTGCCGCAGGAGGTAAGCGAGCAGCGCCTCGGTGATCTCATAATCCGCCACCACGCCGTTCTGCATCGGGTGCGCCACCTCGATGCTTTCCGCCGAGACACGCCCCTGCATCCCCTGCGCTTCCCTGCCCAGGGCAACGATCTTTTGCTCGGCGATCACGATCGCCACAATGGTCGGCTCGTCCAGCAGGACAGCCGTGCTGTCGGCGATGCGTGTCTGGGTCGTGCCGAGGTCGATACCCAGTTCCCTGGTAAGCGAAAACAGACCGGGCATGTCAATTACCTCGATTCATCCGTCAGGTGGGAGCGTCGCGTCCCCTTGCGGTAACGTCTGGCGGCTTCCAGGCGCAGGTTCGAGCGCTTGAGGGCGGCTTCCATCGCCAGGTAGGCATCGGTATCCGCCGGAACGCCCTTCGCCAGGATCTCCTCGGCGCGTTTACGCGCCGCATCGGCGCGCGCGATGTCGATCTCGTCCACGTTCTCCGCCGCATCTGCCAGGATGGTGATGATCTCCGGTTGGATCTCTGCCACGCCGCCTGCCACGGTGAAATGCTCCTCACGCCCCTGGGTGCGCACCGTGATGATGCCGAACTTGAGCGTGGTCAGCACCGGCGCGTGGTGAGGCAGGATGCCCATCTCCCCCTCCGAGCCGGGGAGCACAACGATATCAGCATCACCTTCGTAGACCATGCGGTCCTGGGAAACGATCTCACATCGAATCGGCATATCCGTCTCCGCCGTCACGCCCGCAGGCGTGGCGCGCTGATGCACACCTTACGCCAGTTTTTCAGCCTTCTCGCGTGCCTGCTCGATCGTGCCGACCAGCATAAAGGCTTGTTCCGGAAGATCATCGCACTTGCCGTCCAGGATCTCACGGAATCCCCGGACGGTGTCCTTGAGAGGCACATAGGCACCCGGCACGCCGGTGAACTGCTCCGCCACGAACATGGGCTGGGAGAAGAAGCGCTCGATCTTGCGGGCGCGCGCCACCACCAGTTTGTCATCCTCGCTCAACTCGTCGATACCGAGGATGGCAATGATGTCCTGCAGGTCCTTGTAGCGCTGCAGTACACGCTGGCACTCGCGCGCCGTGGCGTAATGATCTGCACCGACGATATTGGGATCGAGGATGCGGCTGGTGGATGCCAGCGGGTCGACCGCCGGGTAGATGCCCTTTTCGGCGATGGAACGCTCCAGCGCGATGGTGGCATCCAGGTGGGTGAAGGTCGCCACCGGGGCGGGGTCCGAGTAATCATCTGCGGGCACATAGACCGCCTGCATCGAGGTGATCGAGCCCTGGCGGGTGGAGGTGATGCGTTCCTGCAGTTCGCCCATCTCGGTTGCCAGCGTGGGCTGGTAGCCCACTGCCGAGGGCATGCGCCCGAGCAATGCCGAGACTTCCGAGCCGGACATGGTGAAGCGGAAGATGTTATCGATGAACAGCAGCACGTCCTTGCCCTCATCGCGGAAGTATTCCGCCATCGCCAGCGCGGTCAGCGCCACGCGCAGGCGCACGCCGGAGGGTTCGTTCATCTGCCCGAAGACCATCACCGTGTCTTTCATCACGCCCGATTCGAGCATCTCGCGGTACAACTGCGTACCCTCGCGCGTCCGTTCGCCCACCCCGGCGAAGACCGAGTTGCCCTGGTGCACGGTCGCCACCGAGCGGATCAGTTCCTGGATGATGATGGTCTTGCCCACGCCCGCCCCGCCGAAGATGCCTGTCTTGCCGCCCTTGGTGAACGGAGCGATCAGGTCGACCACCTTGATGCCGGTCTCGAAGATCTCGACCCGGGTGGATTGGTCGGAGAAAAGCGGGGCGGGTCGGTGGATGGGGTAGTGCATGTCCGCCGCAGCGGGTCCCTTATGATCCACCGGACGCCCGAGCACGTTGAAGATGCGTCCCAACGTGGACGGACCCACCGGCACCATGATCGGCGCGCCGGTCGCAACCGCATCCACGCCGCGCGGCAGACCATCGGTGGAGTCCATCGAGACACAGCGCACCCAGTTGTTGCCCAGGTGTTTTTCCACTTCCAGCACCAGCGGTACTTCATCATGGCGCTGCAACACCAGCGCTTCGAAGACATCCGGCAGTTCGCCATCGGGGAACTCCACGACCACCACACTGCACTGGATCTGAATGACTTGACCCTACGCAGTCGCC
>JBFYSG010000090.1:0-2734 GCA_041301835.1 Chloroflexota bacterium
GGGGTACGCATTTTCTGGCAGGGTAAACGCCTGTTCTGGAACTGGGTCGTCAACCCGGAACTCTATCCCGGCTTGCGAGAGGAGATCCGCCAGCGCAGCGAACAGGGCATCCGTTGGCTGGCTTACATCAACCCTTATTTCAATGCCGATGGCGAGTACTTCAAGATTGCCAAAGACAATGGCTTCCTGGTGAAGGATGACCATGATGATGTGTTGGTGCATCAGGTCGCCGGGTTTCAGATCGGCAGTGTGGATCTAACAAACCCAAGCGCCTGGCAGTGGTTCAAGGAAGTCATCATCCGGCAGAATATGCTCGAGCTGGGGATACGCGGTTGGATGGCTGACTATGCCGAGGATATGCCCGAGCAGGCGCGTTTCTCCGATGGGCGCACCGGCACGGAACTGCACAACCTCTACCCGCTGCTCTGGGCACAATTAAACCGGGAGGCTGTCCGGGAGGCGGGTCTTCAGGATGAAGTGCTTATCTTCCACCGTGCAGGGTATGGCGGAGCAACACGCTTCATGAACATGAACTGGGGCGGTGACCAGGTCGTTTACTGGAACCGCCATGATGGTTTTCCATCCGGCGTGACAGGTGGATTGAGCGGGTGCATGTCCGGTGTCCAGTACTACCATACCGACGCGGGTGGTTATTTCTCCTTCCGCTGGATTAAACGCACAAAAGAAACCCTCTTCCGCTGGTGCGAAGCAAATGCTTTCTCACCGCTGTTGCGCACGCATGAGGGCAACCAGCCCTGGGCTGGTGTTCAACCCTGGCAGGATGAGGAAACCCTGCAGCACTTTGCAGCAATGACGCGCATCCACGCCGCCCTGGCGCCCTATCTGGTCCATGTTTCAGCTGAGGCGCAGCAGGCAGGTATCGGGATGATGCGTCCCTTCTGCCTGGTCAACCCAGACCGCAAGTGGCAGAACAAGCAGGATGCCTATTATCTTGGAATGGATCTGCTGGTTTTTCCTGTGATGCGCCCGCATGTACGGCAGATCCGGATCGATGTTCCGGAGGGAGCGTGGGTAGGATTGTTCAATGGGCAGGTCTACGGTCCTGGCTCATACCGGGTGGATTGCCCGATTGGTCAGCCAGTTGTGTTGTACCGCCGCGCTTCTGCTTTCGAGCCAATCTTCCAGCAGGTCAGAAAGGCAGTTCGGATTTTGTGATCACAGATCTTGTTTCATCGCCGTAAAAAAGTTCCAGGAAGATCGCATCTTGAAACCCGATATCATACAGGCATGTACCCCTGGCTTCGGGTTGTTTGCCGCCAAGTTGGTCTGGATGATCAACAACACCTGCATGCCCATTTTCCTGCCGGCTGGCAAACCGGAGTTCGACACCCGCCTGGCGGTCAGCACCTTGGGGAAAGCCAGGATGCACCGGTCTGATCCCATACGGAAAACAGCCTGATCCTCATTCTCCAGGTCATCCGTCGCTCGGTTTTTTTACAACAGCGGGAAATTTATCCCCCGTCGACAGCCGAAAAGATCCGCACGTGATCTCCATCCTGCACAACTGCTTGATCGGCATCCACAAGTTGACCATTAATGGCAGTAAGCGCCAGCTCAGACAGGGGAATGCCGATCTGTGCCAGGAGCTCTATTAATGGAGTAGGCGCGTCCAGGGAAATTTCCAGGGAAGATTTTCGCCCCGGCATATAGAAGGTCAGGTGACTGCCCGTATAGAGTTTCATATGCCGTTGCTCGCAGGTGGTCGGCTTTAGTCGCGCGAAGACAGCATTTCAAGCGCCCAATCCAGGCCCAGTTGGCGCAGGTTTTACGGCTTGGGGATGCCGGTCTGCGGGTCCCACCCTGTCATGCCGTAGAGAATGGTCAGCGATTGCTCGAATTCGTCGCGCGGTATGGATTGTCCCTGCAGCGCGCCGTTTTCCAGCGGCTGGAAGAGACGCTCGGGCAGGGTGTCGTCTTTTCGGGAGAAACCTTCACGCAGGTTGAAGATGCGCGCCATGTTGGTCGCCCGCTCACCGATCTGCAGAGCCTCTTCCAGTGTCATAGTCCAGCCGCTGGCGGCATTGATGGACAGCAGCACGTCTTCGATCGGGATGAAGGAACGCGGGGCGGGTCCAAAGAAGCAAAAACCGACCACTTTCTCGAGGCTGTTCCACTTCTCCAGGATGTAGAACATCTCCATCTTTTCCTCGCCCAGGCTGCGCGGTGGCAGGGCTTTCGTGATCCCCAGTGGCGCGGCAGCCTTGATTTGGATCGCATCGGGCTTGGCAAAGGCTGAGTCGTGCGCCACCACCAGATGATCGGCGCCGATTTCAGAGATGGCATAGCCCATGCCAACGTTGTATTTGCCGCGCGGCTCGTGCATGGCAAGTTCCTGGCCTTTGACCTGCATGGCAAAGAAATGCGCCTCCCCGCCGATTTTCTCCGCCGCGCGCTTGCTGCCCTCAGCCAGCAAGTCACCGAGTCCCTCGCGTCGGGCGATCATTGTGATCATTTTCAGCATGGCTTCGGAATTGCCGAAGCGCAGGTCGATGCCGCCGGTATCCTCCAGGGTCAGCAAGCCATGCTCGAAGCACTCCATGGCAAAGGCGATCGTCCCGCCGCAGGAGATGGTATCCATCATATAAGCATTGCACAGTTCCCCGGCTTTGGCGATAACTTGCAAATCACCGATGCCGCAGTTGGGACCAAATACGCCGACAGTTTCATATTCGGGACCGCCATAGGGCGATTCGCGCCCATCCACCGCCACCTC
>JBFYSG010000091.1:0-4808 GCA_041301835.1 Chloroflexota bacterium
CGGCGTCCGCTGGACCAAGAAACACCGCAGTTACATACGAAAACTATAATCCGGTTCGGTGTTCTAAACACATAGCAGGACCATCATCCCGGCAAGAATACAGGAGCAAAGATGTCCATCCCGGTCAAAGAGCGCCTCCCCTGGTACACCAAACTGGCATACGGGGCAACGGATTTTGGTTTTGCCTTCACCGATTCCGCCATCGCCGTCGTCTATATGATCTTTTTAACGAACGTGATCGGACTCCCTCTGGAGGCTGTCTTCATCATCACGCTGATCCGCATGACATGGGATTACATCAACGATCCGGTCATTGGTTTTATGACCGACCGCACGCGCTCCCGCTGGGGACGCCGCAGACCTTACCTGCTTTTCGGGGTCATCCCTTACGGAATCGCCTTCGCCATGCTCTGGTGGCAGCCTCCTTTTGCCAGCACCTTCTGGTTGGTGTTCTATTACACCGCAGCCTGGTTGGTCTATGATACGGTACTGACCTTTGTCTCCATGCCGTACTTTGCCCTAACCCCCGAACTGACCCAGGATTACGACGAGCGCACATCCCTGACCAGTTACCGCATGGCTTTTTCGATCATCGGCTCGCTGGTGGCATACACCGTTTGGTTGATGGCAGTCGGGGATCGGACACCCGCCAATGCCGGTCATATCTTCACGGTTGCCGCCATCTTCGGCGCCATTTCCGCGCTGCCCATGCTCTTTACCTTCTTTGCCACCCGTGAGAAGCCTGCTTACTTTTCCCAGGATCGTCCCAGCCTGCGGGAATCGCTGAAAGCCGCCCGCACCAACCGCCCCTTCCTGTTCGCTGCCGGGATATTCCTCTTTACTTGGACAGCCATCTCCATCATCGAGCCGACCCTGCTCTATTTCCTAAAATACCGCATGAAACTCCCCGACGACAGTGCGGATATCGTCGCTGGCATGGTCTTCATATCTGCTCTGATCGTGCTCCCGTTCTGGTTGTGGATCTCCCGGAGAACGGACAAGCGCAAGGCTTATATCGCCGGGATGCTGTTCCTTTCTGCGGTCATGTGCACGTTGATTTTCGTGGATCCCTCCATGGGTTTCCCGATGGTGCTCTTCCTCGCTGCCCTGGCGGGCATCGGGGTCTCGGCAGTCCATTCGTTGACCTGGGCGATGATCCCGGATGCTGTCGAGGTCGATGAACTCTCCTCCGGTCACCGCCATGAGGGTATCTTCTATGCCCTGGTGACCCTGCTGCGCAAGATCTCCGCCTCGGTCGCGGTCTCGCTCATTCCCCTGGTATGGAAATGGTCCGGGTATGTTGCGGATGCTCCCGAGCAAAGTACGACTGCCATCACCGCCATCCGCATCATGGTGGGTCCCGTCCCTAGTCTCTTCCTGCTGGCGGGCATCGTCTTCGCCATGTTCTATCCCCTCACCCGGCAGGCGCATCGCGAAGCGCGGCAGAAGATCGCCGAACGCAGCGCTGCGGATTGATAAAGCACTCCCGCAGGGTAATCCCTGCGGGAGTTGTTTTACACACACGGTGGCAACAGGGATGGTCCTGTCAGCTTAGTATGAGGTGTTCGAGTGAGAGATCTCCAAGCCCTCCACACACATGAACAGGGGCACAATGATGGCGGAGGGATTCCGGGCACCATAACTGACCGATGTGTTGTACGGTTCGGTCTTTTTGGATAGCCAGGCAACCTTCGACCCAAAGATGTCCAGCAAGCTTTGCGTGATGCGGACATTATAGGGCACGGCAACCGAGCCGTCCTTCTTGAGGAACAAAGCCCCGAAGCGTGAACTGGCGGTGATGATGCCCTTCGAAGGATTGACGATGTTCATGTAATGCAGGAAGGGAATATACAGCAGGTCCTTCGTGCGTGGCATTTTGACCAGCGCCTCAAGGGATGGGATGTCCTTATCACCGCCGTGCAGCGCCAGGCTCTTGTGCATGACGGTATGCCCACTCGGCTTGGCGCCGAATTCGTCCGCATCATCCTGGAACCAGGTAAAACCGGCGAACTTGCCTGCCTGGAAGAGCGGGAAACGCTTGCGCGCCATCCCGGTCAGGTCGCGGCGGAACGGGAATGTCTCCGCCCGATCGGGATCATCGACAAGCGTGATCTTGTCGGAGAATACCTGCTGACCAACCTTGTCCTCCGCGATCATCGAAAAGCCCCGCTTGACCGAGCCGCCGTTAAAGCCGATCCAGTTCATGAAATTGATCATGTCGGCGATTGCCGCGGTACCGAAGACGATATCGTACGTCCCCAGTAGCAGTGACTGCGGTTCATCGTGCTGGTAACGGTCAAGCAGGTGGGCAAGGGCACGCTGCGCCGTGTCTGGATCCAGGGCGGCATGTTGATGCGCAGATTGTTCGGATTGGACTTCCCACTTCAACCTGGTGTGCGCCAGGACGACCGTAGCCTGGGCATCCGAGAAGCGGAAGAACTGGGAATGTTCGGAACGGGTGTTGATCTGCGCCAGCGTTGTAGCGCCATTGGAGAAAATGCCGGACAATTTTACTTCTTCGCTCTCCAAGCCCTTGACTGCCCGGTTGAAGTAATCCAGCTTGTCCTTGTTGTCCAAGTGTGCCAGTCCATCGTCGTACCCGCCCTCGTCGGCGAACGATTCCGCGAATACGGGAATGGTGGGTTGATACGCCAGCGGCTGGGCATGTTTGACCATCTCCGCGGCGGTATCCACAGCCTTTTTCATCTCGTCGATCTTCCCAAGGTCGGTGATCAGGTCGTATCCGGCACGTTTTTTTCCTTCGTAAGCGGTGATGCTCAAACGGATCAGGTGTTCGTTGGTATTCAGCGAGATGGCTGAGTTGGCAAAGCGCATCAGCGAGCTGTCTTCTTCATGGTAGTCGAGCGAGACTTCGTAGCCCTTGGCAAGAGCATAGGCGCGCAGGTCGTGCAGGGTTTGCAGAATTTTCGTTTTCACGGCTATTCTCCTATCCTGACATTATCGAAACGGCAAACCGGCACGCCATGTCCCAACTGCATGATCTGGTTGGGCTGCCCCTTCCCGCAATTCGCCACATATTTCAACTCCCACGTGGACGGGTCGCCCACCGCCGAGAGGGAATTCCAGAACTTCAAGGTGAAACCCTTGTAGGTGGGATTCTTGACCACGTGTGTGATCTTGCCGTCCTCCACCAGCCAGCCGATCTCGGTGGCAAAGTGGAACTGCTCCCGGTTGGACCCAATCGACCAGGAACGTTCCCCATCCAGGACAATGCCTTTCTTGGTGCTTGCCACAATGTCGTCCAGCGTTCCATCAGTCCCCGGATCGATGTTGATGTTGGTCATGCGCTCGATCGGTACGCGGTAGAAGGTGGTGGCGCGGTTGGCTCCGCCGCTGCCGTTGAAGATCTGCTTTTTGGCTTTGGCATTGGCTTCCTCGACCATCTGCCGACCGGTGATGGCGCCCACCAGGATGCCCTTGTCGATCAAAAGGTTGTCCTGGCAGGGGATGCCGTCATCATCATAGCCGAAACTTCCGGGCGAATTGGGCACCGTGGCGTTGGCACGGGCGGTCAGTTTCTCCGATCCATAACGGAGCTTCCCAAAATCATCCAGGGTCACGAAAGAGCCGCCCGCAAAAGCCAGCTCATATCCCAGGATGCGGTCCAGTTCCAGGGCATGACCAATGGTCTCATGCGTCTGCAGGAACATCATGCCTGGTAAGATGATGACCGAGCGGTCTTCCTTGGGGCAGTCTTCGGCGGTGAGCATCTCCTTCAACTCACGCACGATCCGCTCAGCATTCTGGCTGAAGAGTTCCGAGTCGATCGATTCCCAGCCGCGCGTGCTCTTGCCCTGCTGACCGAGGTGGAATTTGCGTTCATGCATGGCGCCGCCGGCATCCGTGCCATTGACCTCCAGGTCGGCAAAGACCTCGGTGATCTGTTTCTCGATCTCGCTGCCTTCGGAATCGACAAAAATGATCTGCTTGCGCACAAAGACCAGGCTCGTGTTGCGCAGGAAGATGCCTTCCTGGTTCATTTTATCGTCCATGGACTTCAGGAATGCAACCTTGTCTGCCAGGGGCACCTCGAACGGATTGACCTCGCATGGGCTCTTGAATTGAGCCTGGATGGCATCTTTTTCCGCCAGGCGCACCGGGAAGGTGACCCGTTCCGCCGCGGCTTTGGCGTTTTCGAATGCCCGGTCGAACAACCCCGGAAGGTCGCTCAGATCGGATGAAGCCGAAAAGCCCCAGGCGCCTTTGTACAGCACGCGTACGCCAATGCCGCTTTCGCCGGACGACGAGGCGTCTTTCAAATTCCCGTTCTGCATGTAGAGGTGGTTGCTTTCCTCCAGCGGGTAATAGCGCGCGTCAAGATAAGTGGCGCCTTTTGCCTTAATGCGGTCGATCTGCTTCTTGATGGTATCGATCATGCACTATTCTCCTTCCAAGGAATTTTCTCGCGGACATAAGCCAATCCAACCTTGTTATTGTACCAAATCTCCGCCGTAAGAGCAGGCGGAGTTGCGCAGTCCCCGTTAAGGGGAAACCGCCGACCCATATCAGCGGTGAATTCGTCAGGCAGGGTTGCGCAGTCCACGTTAAGGGGAAACCGCCGACACCATGTCAGCGGTGGTTCAGTCGGGCGGGGTTGCGCAGCCCCCGTTAAGGGGAAACCGCCGACCCATGTCAGCGGTGGTTTAGTCGGGGCGGGCGGAGTTGAACCGCCGACCTCTGCGTCCCGAACGCAGCGCTCTAACCGGACTGAGCCACGCCCCGAGCAAGTCCCACTTTCGTAGGACAGGCAAGGCCGGATTATACACGCCGCAACCCGATTTGGCAAG
>JBFYSG010000092.1:0-23265 GCA_041301835.1 Chloroflexota bacterium
CGGCGAACATCCCCTTTGGCATGATCACCATCACCAACAACGCCGGCGGCGGTCAACCGGTATCAATGGAAAACCTCCGCTCGGTTGCTGAAACGTATCACCGCTACAAGATCCCGTTCTACATTGACGCCGCCCGCTACGCGGAGAATGCCTATTTTATTAAATTGCGCGAACCCGCCCATGCCGGATCGACCCCCATCCAGATCGCCCGCGAAATGTTCGCCCTGGCAGATGGCTTCTGCATGTCTGCCAAGAAGGATGCCATTGTCAACATCGGCGGACTGCTCGCCACACGGGATGAACAGGTCTTCCAGGCGATCAGGAACGAACTCATCCTGCGGGAAGGGTTCCCCACCTACGGTGGTCTCGCCGGGCGTGACCTGGAGGCGATGTCCGTTGGTCTTTATGAGGGTCTGGACGAAGAGTACCTGGCTTACCGCCTGAGCCAGACTGCCTACCTCGGCGGTTCCATACGCGCCCAGGGGATCAGGATCGTCGAACCGCCCGGTGGTCACGCCATCTACCTGGATGCAGGCGCTTTGCTGCCCCACATCCCGCACGGCGAGTTCCCGGGTCAGGCGCTGGCAGTGGAACTGTACCGCGAAGGCGGCATCCGCGGCTGCGAGATCGGCTCGGTCATGTTCGCCCACACAGACCCCGACACGGGCGAGCTGCTCTACCCAAAGCTGGAACTGGTGCGCCTGGCGATCCCGCGCCGCACCTATACACAAAGCCACATGGACTATGTCACCGGTGCCCTGGGCAGGATCGCGCAACGCGCTGCCGCGCTGCGCGGTTATCGCATCACCTACGCCCCGGAATTGTTGCGGCACTTCACTGCAAGGTTCGAGCCGTTGTGAACCCGGGTGGGTAAAAATAAAAAAAGCAGTTCTGCACGAACTGCTTTTTTTATTTACACATCGTCAGTCTTACCCGGCTTCTTCGGCTTTACGCATGGCTTGGAAGGCGGCGATCGCCACTTCCAGCATCTTCTCATCCGGCTGGCGCGTGGTCAGCGCCTGGAGTGCCAGGTTCGGCTTGACCAGCACCCGGACGAACGGCGATTGGATGTGCCTTGCCGTCCAGCGGATATATTCATAGGCGATCCCGGCAATGACCGGGATCATCAGCACACGGCTGATCAGGCGCCATTCCAGCGGCAGGGGACCCAGCAAGGTGAAGATCAGCAGCGAAAGGACCATCAAGGTCAACAGGAAGGCGGTCCCGCAGCGGGTGTGCGAGGTGGGATAGCCGGCAACAACCTGCGGGGTCAGTTCCGCGCCCGCCTCGAAGGCATTGACGGTTTTATGTTCCGCCCCGTGATAAGCGAACACCCGGCGTATATCGGGCATGAACCCGATGCCCCAGATGTAGGCAATGAGGAACAGCAAGCGGATGACCCCTTCCAGCAGGTTGCTCCACCAGGCATTCCAATTCAGGAAATGTTCGCTCAACCAGCCCACCCCGGCAGGCGCCAGGAAGAATATGCCGACCACGATGAGCAGGGCAGTCCCCATTGTGACCCACAGGGTCGCCCCTTCGATCTTCTCCTGCTCACCGCCCTGCAGATTGGCGGCTTCCGTCAGGGCGCGCATGCCCAGCCCCAGCGCATCCCAGAGCAGGATCAAGCCGCGCAGGAAAGGGACCTTCGCCAGCCAGGATTGGTAGATGTTGCCGATGGGCAGCTGCTTGACGGAGATGGTACCGTCCGGCAGGCGGTTCGCCATGGCGCAGGCTTTGCGCCCGCGCATGAGCACGCCCTCAATGACCGCCTGCCCGCCGTAGGATATGAGTCTGTCTTCCATGGATAAGTCAGGCACCCCCCGGTGGTTCGCTCCCGGGGGGTTTTCCTTTCTAGGGTTTCAGGTTCAGGAAGAAGTGCACCAGTGCTTCGATGCCCCGGTACCAGGTGGGCAGATGCAGTTTTTCATTGGGCGCATGGAAGTTGTCGTCCGGCAGTCCGAAACCACCGATGACCGATTCGACCTTAAGCAGTTCCTGCATGGTGGCAACCACGGGGATCGAGCCGCCCTCGCGCTTGAAATACGGGCGCATGCCCCATACGGTCTCCAGCGCGTCGGCAAAGGCACGCACCCCGACATTATCCCGGTCGGAGATGGATGGATTGCCGCCGTGCATCTCGACCAGTTCCCAACGGATATCCTTGGGGGCATTCTCGTCCAGGTACTTGCACATCTGCAGGTACACTTCCTGCGGGGTCTGGTCTGGCACCAGGCGCAGCGAGATCTTCGCCATGGCAGTTGATGGGATGACGGTCTTCGATCCTGCCGCAACGAAGCCTGAGAGCATGCCGTTCACGTCCAGGGTCGGGCGCGCGCCGCTGCGTTCGTTGGGCGTGTACCCCTGCTCCCCGCTCAGGGCAGGGACCCCGGTCTTTTCCAGGTAATAATCCTCATCGGTGGGAATGCGGGCAAGTTCTTCGCGTTCCTCCCGGGTCAATTTTCGGACCGGATCATAGAAACCAGGCAGGGTGATGCGCCCCTTCGAATCATGCATCCCGGCGATCAGTTCAGCCAGCGCGATGGCAGGGTTATGGATCACCCCGCCGAAGACACCGGAATGCAGGTCGTTGGCAGGACCCGAGATGTGCAGTTCGAAATAAGCCAGTCCGCGCAGGGCATAGGTGATGGTCGGTTCATCCTTGCTGATCATGCCCGAATCGGGATTGAAGGCAAAATCGCACTTTAAAAGGTCCTTGTGACCGGCAATGAAATTCGCCAGGTTGGGAGAGCCGATCTCCTCCTCCCCTTCGATCAGCCACTTGAGGTTGACCGGTATGCCGCCGGTCTTGTTCAAGGCTTCGATCGCCTTCATGGTCGCCGCCACCTGACCCTTCATGTCCGAAACGCCGCGCGCGTAGATATTTTCACCGCGCACGGTGGGGTCGAATGGACCGGTCTTCCACAGGTCAAGAGGGTCGGCGGGCTGGACATCGTAATGCCCATAGATCAGCACCGTGGGGGCGCCGGCAGCGCCGCTGTATTCGCCGTAGACAATCGGGTGGCGGGCTGTGGAGAATGATTGCACCTTCTGCATCCCCAGGGCGCGCAGTTGACTCATCATCCAATCCGCGGCATGGCGCATGTCCGAGTTATGGGCAGGGTCGGTGGAGATGGAAGGAATGCTGAGCACTTCCCTGAGCGAACTGAGGAACTTTTCCTTGTTCTTGCGGATATATTGAACTGCATCCTCGCGTTGAGCCATAAAACTCCTTTAAGTTTTCAATCTGCCGTACAGGAACCAGTACTCAGGTTCCGGGAATGCGCCTGCCATACCTGGCTCCCAGAGGAATTCTCCTGGGAGCCAGGATAATTTTACTATATTATCCAATTCAGCCAGGATTACATCTTCGTCAGGTTTGAGTTCAACCTGATCTGCCAGGAGTTGCAGCAGCACCCGCCATCGCACCTGTTCAGGGAACAAGTCCGCATGGTCCTCCGGGGACAGGCGGTAATCGCTAAGGTAATTCTTCCACAGATCCAGCCGGGCATGCACCTCCCGGCGGCATTTGCTCTGCCAGGCTGAGCGCTGCCTTTCGAGCAGTACCTGCAGCCCTGCAGCCAACCGCTCCACATCTGCGCTGCGCACCCCTGGCACATTCCCGCCGTCAAGCGAACGCATCGCCAGCAGCAGGCTGCCCGGGGTCAGGCGTTGGCGCCTGGCAGCACCCGGGAGGGACCAGAACAGAACATCCGACAGCAGGTACTCTTCTAGTTCCTCGAGCCCCGCCTGGATGAAGGCATAATTCTGTTCAGGAGTTGGCATGGATCAAGGCAGGTCGGTTTGCTGGAGCGTTTCTTCGAGCGCCCGGCGTGTGATCAGGTACCAGTTCGAGATGGCATTGAAGCGGTCAGCAGGTTCGAACAGCGGAGGCGATTGAACGCCCAGCACCCGCACGTCGGCACCAAAAGTGTATACCGGGTAGTAAAGCGGCAGCGCCGGAAGTTCGCGTGCAAAGATGATCTGGAAATTCCGGTACAGGCGCAGGCGGGTGTCCATATCAGCGACGACGCGCGCCTGTTCCAGGTACTCGCTTGCCGAGCGGTTGTCCCATTGGGAATAGTTCTGACCGCCGGTGGCTTCGGTCTGGTGCCAGAAGGGATAGGGATCCGGGTCGTAGGAACGGCTCAGATCCAGTTCCACCAGCGCGGCTTCGTATTCACGCGGGACAAGGTGATCATTCAACAGGGCGTCATACGAGACCGCTTGCAGGTCCACCACCACACCCACCTCTGCCCAGTTGGATTGGATCGTCTCGGCAAGTTGCTGATGCAGCGTGCTGTCCGGGTAGAGCAGCGTGAATTCCAGGCGGGTATCATCCTTCGCCCGTGTCGTGCCGTCCCCGGAGATGGTGTACCCGGCCTCATCCAGCAGCCGCCCAGCTTCAGCCGGATCGTGGTCGATCGGGTCCACCCCATCGTAGTACGCCCATGTCCCGGGCAGGATCGGGCTGTCTGCCAGGATCCCCTGACCCTGCAAGTAGGCATCGATCATCCACTGCCGGTTGAGCGCCATCATCAGGGCGCGCCGGACCTCTTTTTCCTGGAAAAAGGGCAGCTCCTCGTTATTCAGGTTGAGCAGCACCAGGGACATGGATGGCAGGCGGCTGGAAAAGAAAGACAGCGATTCCTCTGCCAACGATTCGCTCAGGATGTCGGCGCCGATCTGGCTGATACCCAGCACTTCCCCGTTCTGGTAGGCATCCAGGGCAGAAGCGGCGTCAGGATAATAGCGGAAAACGATCTGTTCAATAAAGGCTGCCTGACCGTAATAATTCTCAGATCGAGCCAGGACCACAGCGGTGACCTGTCCATCCTCGACAGTCAATTCCTCAAAACGATAGGGTCCGCTCCCCACCGGCGCCAGGTTGAACGCTGCCGTGGATAACTGGTCTGCCGGGATGGATTCCAGCAGGTGTCTGGGCAGGACGCCAAAGGTCAGGTAATCCAGGAAGGGGGCAAAAGGCTCAGGCAGGACGAATTTCAGGTTCTTGTCGTCCAGCCGGGTGATCTCCACCAGGTCCCACATGGCGCGCACGTCGTCCGGGTAGGCAGAGAATTGACTGCGCACCAGACTCAGCGTGAAGATGACATCATCGCTGGTGACCGGTGTGCCGTCATGCCAGAGGGCGTTCGGACGGATCGTGAAGTTGTAGATCATCCCGTCCGCCGAAACACCCCACGATTCTGCCAGTTCGGCTTGCGGGATGCCGCGAGAATCAAAGCGGATCAGGCTGCTGAAGAGCAGGCGGTCGATATCCCTGTCCGCCGGGTTACCAAGATCGAACAGCGGGTTCAGACGACCAAAACTGCCAATGAGCGCTTCGGTGTAGATCCCTCCGCTGGCGGGTTCGATGAAGGTAGGCGATAACGAGGGTTGCTGGATCAGCAAGAGAACGCCGACGATTATCAGCGTGACCAGGACGATCAGGATCTGCCAGCGGAGTTTTTTCATGGGATCATGAAATAAAGAAAGGCTCCTCACATGGCGTGGCAGAGCATGCCCGCTCGGGAGCCTTTCCTGTTCGCAGATCAGCGCGCGGCAAGTATGACTGTCGTAATCGCCAGGGTGAAAAAGAGAACGGAGAAAACGATCGTTACACGAAAGAGAGTTTTCTCGATCCCCCGCCGGGCAGTGAACACGCCGCCGGTATCCGAGCCCGACAGCCCGCCCAGACCCGCTCCCTTGCTTTGCAGGATGATGCTGGCAACCAGGGCGATTGATGTTAAAATCAACGCAACATTCAGGATATTTTCCATTTATTACCTCCAGGATATTTAACCGTCAAATTATACCTGTGAAGCGAGAGAAACGTCAAACCAATTCCACAGCCAAAACGGAGTCCGCATGCACGAACTGGTCGTAAACCTTCATATGCACACAACCTATTCCGATGGCACCGGCACGCATGCCGACCTGGCGCTTGCCGCGCTCAAGAGCGGCGTGGACGTGTTATTGGTGACCGACCACAACACCTGGGTGCAGGGGGTGGAGGCGTACCACCGGGACGGGAAGAAGCGCGTGCTGCTGCTTTCCGGCGAGGAGATCCACGACCAGGATCGCGATCCGCAGAAGAACCATATGTTGGTGTTCGGGGCGGAAAGTGAACTCGCCCCTTTTGCCGACGATCCGCAGAGGCTGATCGATGAGGTCAACCGGGCGGGAGGCACCTGCTTCATCGCCCACCCGTGCGAGGTGGCTCTGCCGATGTTCGGCGAGGATGATATCTCCTGGGTGGATTGGGATATCCAGGGCTTCACAGGCATCGAACTGTGGAATGGTCTTTCCGAATTGAAATCGGTGGTCCGGAACAAACTGGATGCCATTTTCTATGCCTTCTTCCCCGAAGCCATGGCGCGCGCCCCGCTCCCCGAAGCCCTGGCATTGTGGGACCGCCTGTTGAGTGCCGGCAAGAAGGTCGCCATCGTGGGCGGGTCCGATGCACATGCCCTCCATCTTTCCATGGGACCGCTCCACCGAATCATTTTCCCCTACACCTACCATTTCTCTGCGGTCAATACCCATCTGCTCGTCCCGGATCCCCTGCTCGGTGACCTCAAGCGCGATAAGGGCATGATCTACAAGGCTCTCGCTGCCGGGCACGCCTTCATCGGTTACGACCTGCCTGCCCCCACCCGGGGTTTCCGTTATTCAGCCCAGGGACGCGAGTCAAGCATCCTGATGGGTGACGAGATCTCCTCCGGCGGAGGTGTCACCCTGCAGGTCAAGTTCCCCTCCACCCCGGGCGAAGCCCGCCTGATCAAGGATGGCAAGGTGATCAAGACCACCCGCCAGCAGGCTTTTACGCACACCACCGATGAACCCGGCGTGTACCGGGTGGAAGCATGGCGTTCCTACCTGGGCAGAAGGCGCGGCTGGATCTTCAGCAACCCGATCTATATTCGTTAGATTCTCCCCTTCCACAACCGGCACTTAAGGCGTAAAATATCGCCCTAACGCCGAGCCTCTGCGCCCGGCGTCCTTCCGCCCCCGGCTTCGCCCACGGCGAATTCCGGGAGCATATCCCGAGGAAAGGAGGTTATCCCTATGCGCAAGTATGAGTTGGTGTGCATTTTCCACCCGGACCTTGACGAGGCGGCTTTGACTGCTGCTGTCGAGAAAATTAAGGGCTGGATCACCGAGTTTGGTGGCACGGTCGACAAGATGGATCTTTGGGGTCGCAGGAAACTGGCATACATCATCCGCAAGCAGAAGGAAGGGCAGTATGTCCTGTTCAATGTCACCCTGCCCCCCGAAGCGACTGCCCCCCTGGACCAGAATCTGCGATTCCTGGAAGTGATCATCCGCTACATGGTCACCGCGGTGGAGTGATCCGAGGCTGAAGGCGTACCTTCGCCGGATCCCTGGAAGGAGCAGTAGATGAGTCGAGGCTTGAACAAGTGCATGATAATCGGTCACCTGGGTCGCGATCCCGAGATGCGTTACACCCCTTCGGGCAGACCCGTGACGACATTCACGGTTGCCACCAGCCGCTCCTGGAACAGCGCGGATGGCGAACGCCATAGCGAGACGGAGTGGTTCAACATCGTCGCCTGGGGCAATCTGGCTGAGATCTGCAAGCAATTCCTGACCAAGGGTCAGCAGGTTTATATTGAAGGTCGCTTACAGACACGCCGCTGGGAAGACAAGGAGGGCGTCAAGCACTCCACGGTGGAGATCGTTGCCAACGAGATGCTGATGCTTGGCGAGCGCCGCGAGGGCAATCACACCCCTGCGAATGACGAGAATGCTGCCGCCGAACCTGATAACCATCCCGAAGGTGAGGACGATTTTCCCTTCTAGGTTGGTCGTACACAAGAACGGGGATGCCCGGTTTCCGGTCATCCCTGTGGAGTAGAGGATATGGAACAACGTAACGAAAACGAAATGGAACAAGGACAGGACCGCCGTTATTACGCCCGTCCGAAGATCTGCCAGTTCTGTGCAGACAAGCAGGTGGCGATCGATTACAAGCAGGTCGATGTCCTGCGCCGCTTTGTCACCGAGGAAGGCAAGATCCGCCCGCGCCGCCAGACCGGCACCTGTGCCCGTCACCAGCGCGTGCTCGCCGGCGCGATCAAACGCGCCCGCCAGATCGCCCTGCTACCCTTCACCGGTCACAGCGACGACGGTCGCTGAGCCGCGCCGGTCTCACGGGGCATGGCAACCGCCATCCCCCCCATCCCTAAAACCCACGGATGCCCGGCTTAATAGCCAGGCATTCAATTGAGGCACTATGGCACAAAGCAAGACCACAAAGATCGTCACCAAGAAACACCTGGCGCGCCAGGAACGCGAACGCCGCCAGACGCGCGCCGTTGTCATCGGCTCCATCGTCATCCTGTCGATCGTGGTGCTATCCATCGTGTACGGCGCCCTGGACCAGACTCTGTTCACCAATTACAAGACCATCGCCACGGTGAACGACGAGAAGGTCACGGTGCGTGAGTACATCGCCCGCGCCAAGGCTGCCCGCGAGCAGTTGGTGGACCAGTATATGTATTATTACCAGATGGCGATGATGTTCGGTATGGATCCCAGCACCGACGCCTCGCTCAGCCAGCTGTTCACCGACATTCAGAACCAGTTGGATTACCCCGAGAACCTGGCAAACCAGGTCCTGACTTACATCGAGGACGACCTGCTCATCAAGCAGTACGGCATGGCACATGGCATCACGGTCACCGAGCAGGATGTCCAGGATGCCATCCAATCGACCTACAAGTTCTACCCGGAAGGCTCCCCCACCCCGACATCCACCGCGACCCCGGTTGTCTTTTCGCCGCTCTCCGCCGCCCAGTTGGAACTGGTGACCGCCACGCCGACCGTGGTACCGAGCCTGACGCCCACCCTGGGACCAACCTTCACGGCAACCCTGGCAGGCACACCCATGCCCTCGTCCACACCGACGCTGACCGCCACCCCATACACCCAGGAGGGCTTCACTGCCCAGTACCAGGATGCGCTTGACCACTACAAAGACCTGGGGTTCAGCGAAGAAATGTTCCGTCGGATCTTCTTCGAATATGCCCTCTACCGCGAACGCGTCAAAGCCGAGGTGACTGCCAGCGTTCCCCACAGCATGGAGAAGGTCTGGGCGCGTCACATCCTCGTTGCCGATCTTGCCACCGCCGAGACGATCCATACCCTGCTGATGGCAGGAGGTGATTTCGGCACCCTTGCCGCCGCCTATTCCACAGATGGATCGGCGTCCAGCGGCGGCGACCTGGGCTGGTTCAGCAGCGGTATGATGGTGGCAGAGTTCGAAGCCGTTGCTTTCGCCCTGCCCGTGGGCGAGATCAGCCAGCCCGTTCAAACCCAGTTCGGCTTCCACATCATCCAAGTGTTGGGGCATGAAGACCGCCCCCTGACCGCGGACGAATACAGCACCGCAGTCGATGACGCCTATACCGCCTTCCTGGAAGGGCTGCGCGCCGAAGCCGTCATCACCGTCCATCCGAAGTACCTGACCTGGATCCCGACCAAGCCGACCCTGCAGGGTGCTTTCTTTGATATGTTCTCCACCCAGACCGTGCAGGCATCGACCTACGAAGCAGAGCAGGCGACCGTGGATGCCATGCTGGCGCTGACGCCCAGCAGCACGCCACTCCCGCCCACCGCCACACCCTGATCCATTCAGTAACCTTAAAGAAAACGCCCGGAGCAGACCTGAACCGCTCCGGGCGTTTTTTCATCCCTCCAGGTCAGCGATAATATTCTTCCGAAACCTCGTCCAGTTTCAGGCTGATGACCTGGCTGGTGGAATCCCTGCCCATCGTGACCCCGTAGATCACGTCCGCCGCCTGCACCGTGTTGCGGTTGTGGGTGATGATGACGAATTGCGTCTGCTTGCTCAATTCCGCCAGCAGGTCGCGGAACCTGCCCACGTTGGCTTCGTCCAGCATCGCATCCACTTCATCCATCACGCAAACCGGGGTCGGCGATACGGTCAGCAGTGCGAATACCAGCGCGATGGCGGTCAGGCTTCGTTCACCGCCGGAAAGGAGTGAAAGCCCCTGCTCCCTGCGCCCGGGCAGGCGCGCCTCGATGTCGATGCCGGTCTCGGATATGTTCTCGGGGTCGGTCAGCACCAGCCGCGCCGCGCCGCCACCGAACAGGCGGTGGAAAATGATGTGGAATTCCTCGGCAACCGCATCGAAGGTCTTCTGGAATTCCCGGCGGGTCAACTCGTCCAATTCCGCGATCACCTGCTGCAGGTCCGCTTCCGCCTTGTGCAGGTCATCCACCTGGGCGGTCAGGAAGGTGTGGCGCTCCCGGACCGAGAGGAATTCCGCCTGGGCTTCCGGGTTGACCGCGCCCATGCGCCGCAATTGTGCCCGCTGGCGGGCGAGATTCTCCTCCAGGTCGGGAGCCAATTCGATCACCAGCGGCAGCTGTTCGACCATGCCTTCCAGAGGCAGCGGGACAGGACCGGATACATCGGCGGCGTATTCGAACATCACCAGACCGAAATCATCCTCGATCTTACCGCGCAAATTTTCGAGCGCCTCCTGCTTGCGCCCCAGGTCCATTTGGACCTGATTATTCAGGCGTTCGATGCGGGTCAGCGCCGCCTGTCCCTCGATCTCCTGTTTTTGCAGTTCGCTCTCCTGGCGCTCGACCGACTCCAATTCCGTTTCGCCAGGATCGATCAAGGTGCGTAATTCCTCCAACTGGGCGTTCAGCCCGGATGCGTTGTCATGCAGTTCCCTGCGCTCGGTCTCCACAGACACCAGGTTCTTCTCCGCCTCGGATAGGCGGGCTTCCAGGGTGGTCCTCTCTGCCTGCACGCGTGCGAGCGCCTGGCTGAGTTCCACCTGCCGCAAGCGTGCCGTGGAAACGGCTTGTTCCAGGACTGCCAGGCGTGAATTCCAGAAAGTCACCTGTTCCTGTGTCTCGTCCAACCCGGTCTGCGCCAGGGTGGTCAACCCGGCGCGCAGGTGATCCTGCGCCTCCGCCAGTTCCCGCTCGTTCACCGCCAAGCCTGCCGCAATCTCCGACTGCTCCTTCTCCGCCTGGCTCTGTTCGGCTGCCAGCAGGGTCTTTTGCTCCTTCTGCCAATCCCACTGGTTTCGCACCGTCTCCAGCCGCACCTGCATCTCCTGCTCGGCTTTACGACTGGCGTCCAATGCCAGGTTCTCCCGGGTGGTTTGCGATTCGCACTCCCCCGCGGCGGTGCGAGCAGACTCGACCTGCCCGCCAAGTTTGAGCAGTTCCGAATCCAGGGCAGTCAATTCATCCCCGTTCCGGGTGATGGATTCCTTTAGTTCACGCCGCTGGCGCGGGCGCCCCAGGGCAGCCGCCTGGGCAGGTTTACCGGCAAGCACCTGTCCGCTGGCGTGGAATACTTCGCCTTTCAGGGTGACCACACGCACGCCGCGCCCGTATTCTGCCAGCACTTTGCGCGCCGACCGCCGATCACGCACGATCAGCACCTGCCCCAGGAGCAGGTCCACCGCAGGGCGCAGTTCCACCGGGCATTTCACCAGGTCTGCCGCGCTGCCGATCAGGTCTCCCTCGGCAGGGACATTGAGCGCCTCGGCAGGTCGAAGCCAGTCCAGCGGCAGGATCGATGCCCGGCTGGCAGGATCATTCTCCAGCATGGTAAGCGCCTGCTCGGCATCCGCCCCCGATTGCAGCAGCACGGCGTCGGTGTACTCACCCAGCGCCGCCGCCAGCGCGGTTTCGAGGCTGGCAGGCACATCCAGGACCGAGGACAGCACCCCCCTGGCACCGCCCAGGTCCGAACGCCGGGCGGCATCCAACAGCAGGCGAGCGCCGTCCGCATAGCCCGCCAGGGATTGTTCCGCCTGCTCCAGGACCTCCAACTGCGCCTGCAGGCGCGCGCCTTCTGCCTGGCGCCCGGACCGCTCTGCCTGCTTCGCCTGGATCTGTTCTTCCAGTTTGGTTACACGCAATCTGGCTTTTTCCCACGCCGCGCGGGCGTTCTCGTGCGCCTTCTCCGCCTGCTGTCGCAGGCGCATCCGTTCCTGGTGTTCCGCCTCAACTTTTCCAACCTCAGCGCCGGCTGAGGCGATATCCTGATCGACCGCCGCCTGTTTCTTCTCCAGCGCCTCCCGCCGCAGCGCCAGTTCAGCCTGCCGGGCTGACAGGCTGGCACGGCTGGTGGTCAGTCCATCCACCCTCTGCCGCAAAGCAGCAAGATCCGCTTCCAGAGCCGCGCGTTGAGACAGGAGGGCGTTCAATTCTTCCTGAGCCCCTGCCGCCCGGGATTTCGAATCATCCTGTTCCGCCTGCAGGCGCTTGTGCTCCGCCTCAGCCTCAGCGAGGCGCGCTTGTGCCGCCTGCCATTCAGCCTCCAGCCGGGTGGCTTCGCTCATCAGGCCCTGCTGGTTGTCAAGCAAGGACCGCTGGCGCTCTTCCAGAACCGCCATCTCACTGGATGAGTTCTCACGGCTGGCATGCAGTTGCGCCGACTGCCGGTGCCAGGAATTCAAGCGGGCGCGCAGACCGTTCAGGCGCTCGCGGAAAGAGGCATATGCCTGGCGCACCTCCTGGTAGGCTTCCCGTTCCGTGGTCAGGCGGGCATCCTGGGTGCGCGCCGCCTCCATCGCCTCCGCCAGTTCCCGCTGGGTGCGGTGCCAGTGGTAGCCGTACCATTCCCGCAGCAGGACACGCAAGTCCGCCTGCACCTGCGAGAACTCCTGGGCGCGTGCCGCCTGGCGCTCCAGCGAACGCAGGCGCGGCTCCAGCTCCGAGAGGATATCCAGCACCCGGTCCAGGTTCCGACGCGTGATTTCCATCCGGCGCAGGGCTTCTTCCCGCCGGGTGCGGTACAGCCCAATGCCGGCAGCCTCTTCGAACAATCGGCGTCGCTCGTCGGCTTTAAGCGCCAGCGAAGCATCCACCAGACCCTGCCCGAGGATGGTGTACGTACGCTCGGAGAGTCCGGATTGTGCCAGCAGTTCATTAATGTCCCTCAGCCGCACATGCTGACCGTTGAGCAGGTATTCATTCCGCCCATCACGGTATGCCCGGCGCGAGAGTCCCACCTGCGAAAAATCGACTGGCAGCCAATTCTCGCTGTTATCGAAGACCACGGTGGCAGATGCCATGCCGGCACGCGGACGCTGTTCCGACCCGGCAAAGATCATGTCCTCCGTCTTTTTGGCGCGCAGCAGGCTGTAGGATTGCTCCCCCAAAACCCAGCGCAGCGCGTCAGCAATGTTCGATTTGCCCGAGCCATTGGGTCCGACAATGGCGGTGATGCCTTCGGCAAATTCGAAATCGAATTTTGCTGCAAAGGTCTTATACCCGTGAAGTTCAAGTGACTTTAATCGTAGAGGCATGGATGTTCTTTTTCTTCCCGATGATCGCGCTTACAGGTCTCTCTGTTTGATCGTTTCCAGCGCGGCAAGGGCAGCCGCCCGCTCCGCCGTACTCTTGCTGTGCCCGCTCCCGCGCCCGTACACTTCGCCCTCGATGAGCACCTCGACCTCGAACTTGCGCTCGTGTTCCGGTCCCTCCGCCTGCACGGTGGCATAGCGGGGGATGCCGTAGCGCTGAGCCTGCGACCACTCCTGCAGGCGGCTCTTGGGATCGTGGGTCTCTGCACCCAGCAGTATGCGCCTAGAAACCTTCTCAAAGAACGGGTGTACGAATTCGATGGTGGCAGGGATCCCGGCTTCCAGGTACAGCGCGCCGACCAGGGCTTCGAACGCGGCGCATAAGAGCACCCCGCGGTCGCGCCCCCCTGCGGCGATCTCGCCTCTGCCCAGGCGCAGCGCACCACCCAGCGAGAGCAGGCGGGCAAATTCCGCCAGTTGTTCCGTCCGCACCAGGCTGGAGCGCATGCGTGTCAGAGCACCTTCCGCCATCTCGGGAAAGTGATTATACAACCATGCCCCGCTTAAAAAATCGAGCACGGCATCCCCGAGGAACTCCAACCTTTCGTTGTCCTCCAGGGCTTCCGGGTGTTCGTTGATATACGAGCGGTGGGTCAGCGCGCGGGAAAGGATCAGCAGGTTTTTGAATGGGAGACCCAGCCTTTGTACCAGTTCTGCCGGGGTCTCCTCGATTTCCCCGTTCGGGGCATGCGCCATGATCGCCTCCCGGAACGCAGGGAGCGCCAGCCCCATCCTAACCGCCGTGATATGATCTCCCCTGTTCGAAGTTGGGACAGGGGGCGGTACCTGGGGTTCGCGGCCGCTTCGTTCCTGAACTTGTCTACCGGTATTCTACCCGGTTTTATCCACCGCGGGCAAGGTGCGCCCGGGTGTGATGCCCACCTTACAGCCAGCGCAGGTGGCGGGTGTTGCCGGTTTTACCGGCATATTCTCCGTGGTACGACTCGGGCATCAGCGCCGCGATCTGCCCCATGATCTCATCCGCCATCTCCTGCCGGATCTCAGCCGTCATTTTCTCGCTGCCGGCATCCAGCCTGAAGGCTCTGCCGACACGGAAATGGAACGGCGTGCGTTTCCATTTTTTAAGATTGGATTTGAAATCCTCTCCACCCCAGTGGGCGATGGGCAGGATGGGCGCCCCAGCGCGCAGCGCGATCACCACCACGCCGGGCTGGGCTTGCAGCAGGCTGCCGTGGTAGGAGCGTGTTCCCTCCGGGGCGATCGCCAGGATCTCCTTTGCCTCCAACACCTTGAGACACCTGCGAATCGCCTCCAGGTCGGCTTCTCCCCGGCGAACCGGGATCGCCTCCCACAGGTCGAAGAGCCAACCCATGAACTTGTTATCCCAGGTCTCGATCTTTGCAAGACCCACCAATTTACGCGGCTGGAGATGGACGAACAACAGCGGCACCTCCAGCGAGTTGATGTGATTAACCACCAGGATCAGCGGTCCCTGGGCGGGGATCTTCTTGAAATCCTGTTGATCGATCCGGCACAGCAGGTCTGTTCCCACCCGGATCAGGTTGTTCATGAACCAGCGTGCCAGCGACTTCATGCCGGTTTCTGGGTGATGTATTCGATCTGCGCCGGAAGTAATTCCACGCTGATCTCCGTCCCGGCAAAGCAGACCGTCTCGCCATCGCAGTGCACCGGGAGTGTGCCCTCCACGGCGGTCACCTTGACCTGCCGCGCCTTTGCCATGCTGACTTCCTGCTGGGTCGCCTGGGTGCCTTTCATAAAATATGGGATCAGTGTGAACACGCGCATCTTACTCACCGCGCGCGCCAGGCACAGGTCGAAGATACCATCGAAGGCGTCACCCTTCGGCGCGAAGAAGAAGCCGCCGCCCATGCGGCGCCCGTTCATGATGGAGATCATCAACGGGCGGATTTCCCTTTCCTGGTCATCATAGTGCAGGTGCACCGAGGCGGGTTTGTAGTAGATAAAGATCGTTTCGATCGCCGCCACCAGGTAGAGCAACAAACCGCGCATCCAGCGGATCTTCGCTGCCACGAAACCTGTGGCGGCATCAAATCCTATGCCTACTCCGTTGCCAAAATAGCGCCCATCCGGGTAATCGCCTCCGTGCAGCAGACCAACGTCCATCCGCCGGCGGTGATTCTCTTTCAGGATCTTGCAGCCGACCGCCACGCCGCCCGGAATGTTCAAGCCATAGGCAAAATCATTGCCGGTGCCAACAGCGATCTGTCCCATGGCGGTTTTATCGAACCCGGCTTTTTTGGCACGCATCAACCCGTTCAACACCTCGTTGGCAGTTCCATCCCCGCTGGCAACCACGACGGAATCGTAACCCTTCCTTGCCCCCTCCTCCGCCAACTCAGCGGCATGCCAGGGGCGTTCGGTCAGGACAAGGTCGTATTCGAGCTGGTATTCACGCAGGGTTTGTTCGATCTCCGGCAGCACCCGGCTGGCTAATCCCCGCCCGGCGGTCGGGTTGACAATGAGAAGCATCTTGGACATGGGGTTCTCCTGAGGCAGAATGTCTTATTTTACTTGAGAACACCGGGGAAGGCATGCCGTTTCTGATACAATTATCAGCGCCATGCTGTTCGTATTGCCCGTCCTGGTGCTGCTCCTGGCAGCCACAACCCTGCTGGTCCTGCATCGCATCCGACCGAATTTCAAATACCCGTGGTTCATCGCCCTGGTCGGTGCCCTGCTGGCGCTGGCAGGTGTATTCCTGTGGAAATTGGACTTCCCTGCACGCTTCTCCCTGCCTGCCTGGCAGCCCGTCAACGTCCTTCGTTTCACGCCCACCTGGGCAGTGGATGGCGCCTCCTGGACGTATTCCCTCGCCCTGGTGACCCTGGCAGCTGCCATCATACTCACCTCGGTGGCGCGCACCGAGAAGGTCCCCACGCACTGGGCAGGCACTTTAGCCTTGACCGCCCTGGGCATCCTGTGTGTCTCCGCCGGCGATCCGCTCACGCTCATCATGGTCTGGACGGCAATGGACCTGGCGGAGTTGATCACCATGCTGCGCACGACGGAAGGGGCGGTGCCAACACGCTCAGTGGTCACCGCCTTTTCGGTGCGCGTGGTCGGGACCGGGCTTGTCATCTGGGCGGACGCCTCCAGTTCCACCACGCTGGGCGCAATGTCCTTCGAACGCCTCGCCGCGCATTCCGGCATATACCTCATCCTGGCTGCCGGTCTGCGCCTGGGCGTCCTGCCCCTGCACCTGCCCTACCAGCGGGAAAATGTCGTCCGGCGCGGCTTCGGCACCAGCCTGCGGCTTGTCTCCGCTTCCGCCAGCCTGATCCTGCTGGCGCGCATCCCGTCTTCCGCCCTGGACCCTGCCTGGACGCCTTACCTGCTGGCATTGACCGCCATCCCGGCACTCTACGCCGGTTGGATGTGGCTGCGGGCCTCCGACGAGATCACCGGGCGCCCCTTCTGGATTATCGGCATGGCGGCGCTGGCGGTTGCCTCCAGCCTGCGTGCCAATCCGGCAGGCAGCATCAGCTGGGGGTTGGCGCTCATCCTGTGCGGCGGGATGATCTTCCTCTACTCCTCCCGGCATCGCTCGATCCTGTGGATCCCCCTGCTGGGTCTCTGGGGTCTCTCTGCCCTGCCCTTCTCACCTTCAGCAGGCGCCTGGACTTCCCCGGACAGTGCATCCTGGCTGCTCCTGCTGCTCTTCCTGCCGGCGCAAGCCCTGCTGCTGGCAGGCTTTTTCCGCCACACCTCACACCCTGGCGAGAAGAGTTTTGAATCGCAGGAGCGCTGGACCCGCATCTTCTACCCCGCCGGTCTGCTCCTGCTGGCTGCCTGCACGGTCCTGCTGGGGGTCTGGGGCTGGGATGGCGCCCTGCAAGTCGGTGCTTGGTGGGCAAGCGTTCCCGCCTTCCTGATTGCAATGGGTCTCGTCTACCTCTCCGGCAGGTACCTGGCACGCTCCCCCGGCACGGTCGCACGTTGGGGTGATGTTATCCGGCTGGAGCCGGTCTATCGCGCCATTAATGCCATCCTGCGCGCCTTCGAAAACCTGGCACGCCTGGTCACCTCCACGTTGGAGGGAGACGGCGGGATCTTCTGGTCGATCCTGCTCCTGATCCTCATCCTTTCCCTGTTCTCTGCCCGGGGTGGTGGATGATCGTCGTTCAATGGATCGCCTTCCTGCTGGTCTTTGCTTCCGGTAGCGGCATCCTGCTGTACCGCAATTGGCGTTGGATCATTGCACTGCTCGCCGCCCAGTACCTGGGAGTATTCCTGCTTGTGCAGTCTTCCTGGAGCCTTTCCCTCGCCGCGGTCAAACTGGTTGCCGGTTGGATGATATGCGTCGCGCTTGGGCTGGCGCACCTGAACCGGGACGAGGAGCCGGTTGTGGAGAGCTCGTGGCCCCAGGGCGGGTTGTTCCGCCTGGTTGTGATCACCCTGATCCTGCTGGTCACCTCCGTGGGCGGCAGGAGCCTGGCAGGTTGGCTGGGCATGGAAACCCAAGCCGCCTGGGGAGGCACCCTGCTCATCACCATCGGCTTCTTCCAGATGGGATTGACCAGCCAGCCCTTCAGGGTGATCGTTGGTCTGCTGACCGCCCTGGCGGGGTTTGAGATCCTATATGCCGCCGTGGAATCCTCCGCCCTGGTGGCGGGCTTGCTGGTGCTCATCAACCTGGGGCTGGCGCTCTCGGGTGCCTATTTCCTCATCAACCAGGAGGAAAAGGTGAAACCATGAGCGCGCCCGTCCTGTGGATCTTCCTGCCCGCCCTTGCCGGTGGCATCCTGCTGCTTGTGCGCAACCAGAAATTGTTATCCCTGCTTGCCGGCATCCTGTGCGCCCTGTTGGCGATCGCGGCCCTGCTCCTGCCGATCGAGTCCCCCCTGAGCATCCAGGCATGGACAATCAAGATCCAATCCAGTGTCAATATCCTGGGACGCAGCCTGGTCTTGGCTGACCCCGACCGCGCCTGGTTGGTGCTCATCTTCGGTGCCGCCGCTGCCTGGTTCACCCCGGCGGCATCCATCCAGATCGCCAGGCGCATCGTGCCCCTGGGTCTGGTCATCACCAGCCTGCTTGTGGCGGCGCTGGCGGTTGAACCTTTCCTGTACGCCGCGCTGTTGATCGAAACGGCTGTCCTGCTCTCGGTACCGCTTTTATCTCCCCCCGGCAGCAGACCCGGCAAAGGCATCCTGCGCTTCCTCATCTACCAGACCATCGCCATGGCATTCATCCTCTTTTCGGGTTGGCTGCTCTCAGGCATGGAAGCCAATCCGGGTGACCTGGTACTGGTCACACGGGCGGCAACCCTGCTGGGTCTGGGCTTTGCCCTGCTTCTGGCAGTCTTCCCATTCTATACCTGGATTCCGCTGCTATCCGCGGAGACGCACCCCTTTGTCGCCGGGTTCATCTTATGGAGTTTCCCAACCGTGTCCCTGTTCTTTGGGCTGGGATTCCTGGAGCGCTACGCCTGGTTGCGGGAAGCCGATTCCCTGCTCATCACCCTCGTCACCGCCGGTGTGGTGATGATCTTCTTCGGCGGTGTGCTGGCGTTCTTCCAGCGTAACCTGGGACGCATGCTGGCGTATGCGGTCATGGTCGAAATAGGTTTCTCACTGGTCAGCCTGGGTTTGGGCGGCGAACAGGGTTACCAGGGTTTCCTGCTGTTGTGCCTGCCCCGGCTGATCAGCCTGGTGCTCTGCTCGCTGGGTCTTTCGATCCTGCACCAGCAGGCACCCTCGCTGGACCTGGATGACCTCCAGGGTGCCGGTCGTACCTGGGTGGCAGCCTCTGCCGCGGTCGTGCTGGCATCGTTCTCGCTGGCGGGTCTGCCCCTCCTGGCTTCCTTCCCGCCCCACCTTGCCATCTGGGAAGGTCTGGCACGCCAATCCCTGGGGAATGTCATCTGGGTGTTCCTCGGCAGCCTGGGCTTGACCATGGGCGCGGTGCGGGTGCTGGTAAGCCTGGCTGCTGCTCCGGAAAACACCCCCTGGGGCAGGCGGGAAACCTGGGCACAGCGGCTGTTCCTGATCACCGGCTGTGCCTTGTTGCTGTTTCTTGGGACGATCCCTTCGTGGATGTCTGCCTTCTGGTTCCAACTCCCCGCCTTGTTCGAACATCTCGGGCAGTAGCCGCCCGCCCCATGCTATAATCAGCCGCGACCATTCCGCCGATCAAACGGAGGGATTCCCCCATGGAATTTGAACAACTCATTAAACGCCTGGAATTTTTAGACCAAGAACGCCGCAAGGATAAAACAACCATTGCCGCCCTGGAAGAGCGCCTCAACGGGCTGGAGGGGGACCTGAAAACGGCGAACAAGAAGATCAAGGACTTGAATGCAGCCCAGCAAAAGGTCACTGTCACCCCGGCACGCCTCGATCAGATCGAATCTGCCCTCGCCCAGCAGCGGAGCGAGATTGTCCAATACGTGGACGACCAGGAGAAGAAGCACCTTCGCCAGCAGCAGGATGCCGAGAAACGCAACCAGCTGAAGCTGGACCAAGCCAACAAATCCGCTGCCGAGATCCGGAAAGTGAAGACTTCGGTCGCGGAACTTAAACGGGAAGTCAAAGCGCGCGCCGACGAGGAACCCCGCCGGAATAAGCTGATGGCAGACTGGGAAGCCCGCATGGAGAAGATGGTGCAGGAGTTCGAGCAAGTCCAGCGCGCCCAGTTTGTGATGGAAGAAAGCCGCAAACAGGAAACCAAGCACCTGGCAGATCTGCGCGGCGATCTGACCGCCGCCCGGAAACGGCTGGATGAAACCCGCGAGAAACACGAGATCTTCAATGACAGCCTGCGGCGCCTCGAGACGCGCGTGAATGAACTGCTCTCCAGCGAAGGAGACCGGCGCCAGGCGCAGATCAATTTCATCGAATCCCAGAGCATGCTCCAGGTGGAACGCGACCGCGCCTGGAAAGAGTGGGAAGGCAACCTCGAGACCTTCGACAAGAATGCCGCCATGCTCGAACGCCGTTTGCAGGAATGGGAGATCGCCCAGCGCACCGTCAAGCGAGCCCAGGAAACCTACGAAGACCTGGTGCAAAAGTTCGAGCGCCGCATCAACGAGATCTCCGAGATCCAACGCCTGGCTGAAGACCGCTTCCGCCAGGAATGGGTCACATTCAAAGCCGACGAGCAAAAACGCTGGACTGCCTTCAACCTCTCGCAGGACGAGGTGCGCAGTGATTTCAAAGCCGAACTCGGTAAACTGCAGGCAGGCTTGACCTCCCTGGGAGACCATGTGCAGACCCAGCAGGATGTCATCGAACAGACCGGGGATGCCAACCAGCAGATGATGCAGGGCGTCCTCTCCCAGATCCACGAGATGCTCTCAGCCTACGAGCGCATCACCAGCACCAAATGACCCTGCCGCCGGCGGGTATCAGCCCCGCCAGTTGACCACCCCCCTGCGAGGACCCATGCATGTCATCGGCACAGCCGGTCACGTAGATCACGGGAAGTCCACCCTCATCGCCGCCCTCACCGGCACGCATCCCGACCGCCTCAAGGAAGAACAAGAACGCGAGATGACCATCGACCTCGGCTTCGGCTGGCTGACCCTGCCAGGCGGCGAGGAGATCGGCATCGTGGATGTCCCCGGTCACCGTGATTTCATCGAGAACATGCTCGCCGGGGTAGGCGGCATCGATGCCGCCCTGCTGGTGATCGCCGCAGATGAGGGGGTGATGCCGCAGACGCGCGAACACCTCGCCATCCTGGACCTGCTGCAAGTAAAAAAGACCCTGGTCGTGCTGACGAAAGCCGACCTGATCGAAGACCCCGCCTGGTTTGACCTGCTGGAAGCCGACATCCGCGCCCTACTGCAGCCGACCGCCCTTAAGGATGCGCCCATGGTGCGCGTTTCCGCCCGCACCCGGCAGGGACTGCCCGACCTGCTCCAGGCACTCGACCTGCTGCTTAGAGACCAGCCCGCCCGCCCCGACCTGGGTCGCCCGCGCCTGCCGATCGACCGGATTTTCTCCATGTCCGGCTTCGGCACCGTCGTGACCGGCACCCTGTCGGATGGGCAGCTGGCGGTCGGCGACGAGGTTGAACTGCTGCCATCGGGTCTGACCGGTCGCATCCGCGGCTTGCAGACCCACAAACAAAAAGAAGACCGGGCAGTACCCGGCTCACGCACGGCGGTCAACATCACCGGGTTGGAACTCGAATTGGTGCACCGCGGGCAGGTCGTCACCCACCCCGGGCAGTACCGTGCCACCCAGCGCATGGATGTCCATTTTCGCCTCCTGGCGGATGCCTCCGCGCCCCTGAAACATCACAGCGAGGTGAAGTTGTTCCTCGGGACCGCCGAGGTCGTTGCCGATGTGCGCCTGCTGGGCGTTGAGAGCCTCAACCCGGGTGAAACAGGCTGGCTGCAGTTGGAACTGCATGCCCCCGTGCTGGCGGTGCGCGGCGATCGTTTCATCCTGCGGCGTCCATCACCGGGCGAGACCCTGGGTGGCGGCTCCGTCGTTGAACCACAGCCTAAAAAACGGCACCGCCGCTTCGACCCCGCCACCATCGCCGCGCTGGAAACCCTGGCGCAGGGCTCACCTGCCGAAATGCTGCTGCAGACCGCCCTTACCCTTGGTCCGGCAACGCGCAAAGACCTATTCACGCGGGCGCGGCTTGCAGAGCCTGCCGCGCTATCTGCCCTGGAAGAACTTCTCGGGGATGGACAGCTGGTTGCCCTGGAAGACCTGGTCATCCCCGCTGCCCACCTGGCTGTCCTTCAGCAGGCGCTCACCCAGGCGCTCGGCGCGTATCATCAAACCTATCCCCTGCGGCGCGGCATGCCGCGCGAGGAATTGAAAAGCCGGCTCAAACTACAGCCGCGCCTGTTCACCCTGCTCCTGCCGCGACTCGCCGCTCAGGGTATCCTGGTCGAGAATCCCAAATGGGTTGCCCTGCCGGACCACAGCGTGCGCTACTCCCCCTTCCAACAAGTCAAGGTGGATGAGTTGATGAAGCACTTTACTGCCGCGCCCTTCGCCCCGCCCGTGGTCAAGGAATGCCAGGCACTGGTCGGCGAGGATGTCCTCACCGCCATGCTGGAATCCGGCGATCTGCTGGCGGTCTCCAGCGAGGTGGTCTTTCGCAGCGGCGATTTTGAGACCATGTTGGTAAAACTCCGCCAATTGATGACCCAGAAAGGACAGGTCACCCTCGCCGAGGTGCGCGACCTGCTGCAAACCAGCCGCAAGTACATCCAGCCGTTCCTGGAATACCTGGATTCCATCAACGTGACCGTGCGTGAAGGGGATTTCCGCCGTTTGAAGAAGTAACCTCCCGGAGCCTGAATGGATGAGTCCCATGGAAAGCAGCTGAAATTCGAGCAGTTGGATCGGCTCACCAGGCTTTTCCATTACAACATCAAACTTTCCGGCTTGACCCAGCCCCTGCTCGCCGCGCTGATCCTGACAGGAGTGCTTATCTACGCAGCATTCAATACACCCGACCTGGCCTATCTCCGCCGGGTCATAGAGGTGGTCTGCCCGCTTACCTTCGGATTGCACGCCGCGTACCTGCTCGCCCCGGAAAATGAACCCGCACTGGAACTGCTCGCCTCATCGCCAAAACCGCTTGGGCGCCTGCTGGTGGAACGCCTGCTCAGCATCAGCCTGGTGCATGGCGCCTTAGCCCTGACGGGCACCCTGGTTGTCGTCCTGGTCTGGCACACCGAAGACCTGGGCACAGCGCTCCTGCGCTGGTTCCCGGCAGGCATCCTCCTGGCAGGCGTGGCGGTCTTTGCCAGTCAACTCACCCGACAGGCGGCTTTTGGCTCCCTGCTGGTAACCCTGGTGTGGGCATCCAGTTTATACGGGGGTGATGCCCTCCTGAAGCGCTGGCATTTCATCTGGGGTTTGCATGTCTATCTCCAACCCGGAACCGTGACAGTGCCAGTTTA
>JBFYSG010000093.1:0-2936 GCA_041301835.1 Chloroflexota bacterium
TATTCGAAAGTATCACAGGGCAGGTTGATCTTGGCTCTGCGCAGCAGGAGTTTTTCATCGATCAGGGGTAATTGCTCCAATTCGGTTCGCCGGTGCACTTTTCGCTCGCCATCCACGAACAGCCAGATGTCTGCCTGTGGATCCTGCTCAAATTCCTTGACCATGAAATGCCCCCGCCGGGCAGTGCTTGCCCAGTGGATGCGCTTCATCGGATCACCGGGCACATATTCGCGCACACCAGCTGCATGAGGCGTTACATCGGATGTCCTGCTGCGGATCGTCTTGCCTCCGGGCAGCAATCCCGGGGGCGGTGGGAATTCGGAGATTGGGAAGGTCATTGGCAAGACGACCAAGGTCTCAGCCACAGGCAGGTGTTTCTCCACAGGGAATAGACCGAAGGGGTCCCCGGCAAAGAGCAGGGTTGGTCCAAGGGGATAAGCCCCGCGCCGGGTCAGCAGCGTGCGCGCGATATAGAATCGCTTTTCCCTCCGGCCTATGCGGGTGAGCAGGCGCGACCCTGCTGCACCCGGCAAGTTGGACTGGTTGACGATCTCCAACCATGGGCACCCAGGCCACGTGCTGACATCCACTTCGAAGCGTTCTTCAAAGACCTCCCCAACCCCCGCCCGAAGCAGGCGCGCATCCCGCCTGACCCGGATGCCGCGCCCCAGGAATAACGACCACAAGCCCGCCGCCAGCAATAAGACGGAACCCAGGTATGCCAATCGGATGAACCCGGCGTTCCCGGTTAGTGCCCATGTCAATAGGCTCAATAAGACCAGCGCCAGCAGGAACCAGCGCAAGGGTATGGACATCTTCATAATTAGCGGCTTGGCGCGAAATCTCCGCCGGGGATGGGCAGACTGTCAACGATCTCCTGTACGATCCTTTCCGCGGTTAGTTCCCGCAATCGTGCCGCTGGTCCGACAATGACGCGGTGTGCCAGCACCGGGATCGCTGCCTTCTTGATGTCATCCGGCAGGACAAATGCGCGCCCTGCCAGCCCAGCGAGGGTCTGCCCGGCTCTGAATAAACCCAGCGAACCGCGCGGGCTGGCACCCAGGTAAACTTCCTCGTGCTGACGCGTCCGGTTGACTAGATTGACTGCATATTCCTTGACCGGCAGGGATACATACACATGCCGTACTGCCTCGATGGCTTCCATCAGTTGCGGCACCTCGATGACGGATGCCAGGGACTCCACGGGATGCTGGACTTGCTGCCTTCCCAGGATATCCACTTCGTCCGAGGGGCTGGGATAGCCCATGCGCAACCGCAGCAGGAAGCGGTCCAATTGTGCCTCGGGCAGGGGAAAAGTGCCTTCGTACTCGATCGGATTCTGCGTTGCCAGGACCATGAAGGGGCGCGGCAGGATATGGGTCTTCCCATCCACCGTAACCTGGCGTTCCTCCATGGCTTCCAATAACGCCGCCTGCGTTTTGGGTGTCGCCCGGTTGATCTCATCCACCAACACAACTTGGGCAAAGATGGGACCCGGTCTGAATTCGAATTCCTTGCTGTTCTGGTTATAGATCGATACGCCGGTCACATCGCTTGGGAGCATATCTGGTGTGAACTGAAGCCGATTAAAACTGCACCCCAATGACTTTGCCAGGCTGCGTGCCAGGACCGTTTTCCCCACACCGGGAACATCCTCGATCAGTACATGCCCCTGGGCTAATAAACCCGTAACGATCAGTTCTATGGCGGTTCGCTTGCCAACAATGACATTTTCGAGGTTGTTGACCAGTTTTTCCCCAAATGATGCCAGATTATTCATAAGCCTCACCTATCCTGTGAAATGGGATGCTGGATTTGAGTTATACCATCTTTTGATCTATTCATACTTGCTGCCCGATCCGGTAAGCATGAGCACGATCGGGTCGGGCGCATCTGCCAGTACCTGCGTCAAGCCGCTCCATACCAGCGCCGAGGTGGGTTCCACGTAGAATCCCAGGCGTGCCAGGGCATCGCGCCCGGGCAGGATATCCTGCTCATCCACCGCGCACATGGACTTTAACCCCCGGCTGGATGGACCAGCATTCGCTGGCGTTAACGCATCCAATATGGCTTCCAAGCGTATGGGATGACAAACCATCACGCCCTCCGCCAGGGTTTGATTTTCTGCAACAAACCCAAGCCCTTCCAATCCTGCCTGGGCAGCCGCCCATAGCGGTGCACAGGCGCGTGCCTGTACGCCAATCATCGCAGGCATCACAGGTTGCCTTTCCAATTCTTTGAGGTCTTCATGCTGAATAGTGGCTATACGCAAAGCGTCAAATCCTCGCTTCAACCCCAAGAGCAAACCGCCCTGCCCCGCAGGGACGATCACTGTGCCTGGCATCCGGTGTCCCAGTTGCGCATGGATCTCGTATGCCGCTGTGGCATACCCGGGCAGGTTGTACGGTAAATAGGCGTGACTGGCATAGACCACACCCTTCTCTGCCTCCCGCTTGACCGCCTCAGCCACATCCGAGCGCCTGCCACCCACCGGGACTAATTCCGCCCCCAGGGCCTCGATCTGCCTTCGTTTGGGTCCGGCGGCTGAAGCGGGGATATAGATCCGTGCCCTGATCCCGGCTCGCTGGCAATAGGCTGCCAGGGATGCCCCTGCATTCCCGGAAGAATCCTCCACCACATCGCTAATGCCGCGCGCCTTCAACCACCCTGCCAGGACCGCCGAGCCCCGGTCTTTAAAGGATCCGGTCGGATTCTGGTACTCGCACTTGAAGGCGACCTGTCGACCGAAGACCTCTGCCCACAACAAGGGGGTGCTGCCCTCGCCCAGCGAAACCGGTTCAGCGCTTGCATCCAAACCAAAACCAGCCCGGTATCGCCAGATGCCAGGTTGTTGATCGTCGACAAGGCGGGGATCATACTCCCAGCGGGTGGAATAATCATAAATGCCACCGCACACAGGGCAGCGATAGGGCAGC
>JBFYSG010000094.1:0-9658 GCA_041301835.1 Chloroflexota bacterium
GTGGACTTTTCATCCGCCAGGATGAACTGCCCGTTCTCCTGTTTCAGGCGGGCATGCAAGGGCGAGACGGACGGGTCGTCGAGCAGGCGGGTGGCATGCAGCGGATCGGAACCGAAGGTCATCTCGGGCAGGCTGATGGGGATGGGCGGTGCGGTGATGGCTTGCCCGTCCTCTTTCAGCCGCATCAGGTAGGCATCGGATTGTTTGAGCGCCGAGGCGGCACGTCCGCGCAGGGCGCGCCGCGGGCGTTCCTCGCTCCCCTCTTCCACCTTAGCGGTCAGGGGATCCCCGCCGCCGCGCCTGCCGGTCTTGCGCGCCGGCACATGCCGGTTACCCCGGCGACCCACCAGCAAGGTCGTCACCAGCGCCGCGCCTGCCAGACCGACCGCACCCAGCGTCACCCACAGGCTGTTGCGCGACAGGAAGGCGCGCATCCCACGCTCCGGCATGACGACCGTCACGTTGACGGTCAGCCCCAGGCTGGTCTTCTCCAGACCCAGGCTGTCCAGCGCCTGCACCTGCAGGATATGCTCACCGCTGCGGGTGATGCCGCTCAGGTCCCAGGTGAAGAGGTCGAACGGTTCGCTGGTGTTCTCATCCACGAGCACTCCGTCCACGTACAGACCGGTGCGGATGAGCGGGCGCTGGATGCCATCCGTGAACTCGATGATCGCTTCGATCTCCTGGGAGGCAGGCTGGAAGAGGGCAAAGTCGGTCGACTGCGGGTCGGGTCCCTGGCGCAGGATCTGCCCCGGCGGTGTCACCAGCATCGGGTTGGGTGGTTCAACCACCAGGTCGAAGGATACGGGCTCGGAGGTCAGCGTCGCTCCATCGCTCTCGACCTGCAGCACCAGCGTGTGGCTCCCGGTGGTGCGAATGGCGGAAGGGTAACGCAGGGCATAGGTGTGGCGCAGGGGGGTCAGGTAGGCTTCCGGATCGGGCAGAGTCTCCTCACCCGAGAAGAGGGCGTAGGTCCCGCCCGTCAGGATGGAGAGGTCCTTCAGCGCGGTGGCGCCCGAGGTGGTGAAGAAATCGGGGGACGAGACCACCCAGACATGCACGCGCACATCCATGGCGATGGCGCGCTGGGTCAGGCTTTGCAGCGCGGGGATTGAGGCGCTCTCCAGCGGCGAGGTGATGTACAGCACGACGCGCTTCATGCCGATCTGGGAACCGGCACCCGACACCAGGTCGATGGCATGCGAGAGGCTGTCCAGCGTGGGGCGGATGGCTTGCAGGTCGGGCTGATAGGCAGCCAGGGCGCTGGCAAAGGAGGCTGCCGAGAGGTTGCTCGATATGACCGCTTCGGTGGGCACCAGGCTGAGTTCGTCGTTGAAGGAATCCGCGTGGGCTTCCGCCCAGTGGATCAGGACATCCATCACCAGGTCGAAGCGGCTGACAGCATAGGCATCCTGGAAGGCGAAAGCCGGTCCGGGGTCGAGGGCGATGGCGAACTGCACCCCGGGCTGCAGTTCCTCCAGGCTGGCAGGCGTGATGGGCAGGTCGTCTTCGAGCAGGGTCACCTGGCCCGGCTGCAGCCCGGTGATGAAGGCGCCGCCCGGGTCGAACACATCCATGCTGGCAGAGATGGTCGGGAATGCCGACGCATCCAGCGCGAACAACTCGAGGCGCGCCGCGGACTGCGCCCTGGCAGGGACAACCCCGGCAAGGAGTATCAGGCTCAACAGGAACAGCGGGAGATTCTTACGCACGCCAGGGCTCCGGGTCAACGATCCCGATCCAGCCGAAGATGTTGTCGAGCACCAGCGTGGTCACGGCGGCGAGCGGGCGGAACGGTGCGGCGGGGTTCGGCGGGGGTTTGCGGGCGCGGATCAAGCGCGTGGCTCATGCATCCATCTCCAGCATCTGGTCAGCCTCACTCCCACTCGATCGTGGCAGGCGGCTTGCTGGTAATATCATACACCACTCTATTGATTCCGTGCACCTCGTTGACGATCCTGTTCGCGGCGCGGGCAAGCAGGTCGTGCGGCAGGCGCGCCCAGTCGGCGGTCATGAAATCATCGCTGAGCACCGCCCGCAGGGCGCAGGTCTCCTGGTAGGTGCGCTCATCCCCCATCACACCCACCGAGCGCACCGGCAGCAGGACGGCGAATGCCTGGCTGGTGTGGGCGCTTTCGAGCAGCCCGGCGGCAGACAGTTCCTCCAGGAAAATGGCATCCGCGCGGCGCAGGCAGGAGACGCGTTCGGGGGTCACCTCGCCCAGGCAGCGCACCGTCAGCCCCGGGCCCGGGAAAGGCTGCCGCCAGACCATACCTGCCGGCAGGTCTAGCGCCAGTCCCACCTGGCGCACCTCGTCCTTGAACAGGTAGCGCAGCGGCTCGACCAGCGCAAAGGACATATCCCTGGGCAGCCCTCCCACGTTGTGGTGCGACTTGATGCGGGCGGCTTTATCCCGGTCGGGTGCGGAGGACTCGACCACGTCCGGGTAGATCGTACCCTGCACCAGGAAGCGCGGCGCGCCGAGTTGCGCCGCCTGGCGTTCAAAGATGCGGATGAACTTCTCACCCACGATCCTGCGTTTCTGCTCCGGGTCGCTGACCCCCCGCAGGGCGTCAAAGAACTCCGCCGCTGCATCCACCGGGACGAGTTCCATGCCCATCTGCCCGCGCAGGGTCGTCACCACGTCTTCCGCTTCACCCTGCCGCAGCAGACCCGTATCCACGAAGATGGCGGTCAACTGCTCGCCGATGGCTCGCTGGACCAGGGTCGCGGCGACCGAGGAATCCACCCCGCCCGAAACCGCCGCCAGCACGCGTTCCCCGCCCACCTGGGCGCGTATGCGCGCAATACTCTCCTCGATGATGGAGTCCGGCGTCCAATCCGGCTGGCAGGCGCACACATCGAGCACAAAGCGCCGCAGGATCTCCGCCCCGCCGTGGGTGTGGATCACCTCCGGGTGGAACTGCAGACCGTAGCGGTTGTGGCTCGTGTCGCCCATGGCGGCGAAGGGGCTGGAGGCCGAGCGTGCCAGGGCGCTGAATCCCGGCGGCAGGGCGGTGATGCGGTCGCCGTGCGACATCCACGCCTGGAAAGTGCTCGCCGGAAGGAGCGGGTTGGCAACCGGGGACTCGACCGCGGCGTGCCCATACTCACGCTCATGGGAGGGATCGACCTTGCCGCCCAGGGCGTGGGTCAACAACTGCATCCCGTAACAGATGCCCAGCACCGGCAGGTTGGATCCAAGCACGTAGGCGGGCAGGGTCGGCGCACCGGGGGCATACACCGAAGCCGGTCCGCCCGAAAGGATATAGCCGCGCGGCTGGAGCGCGAGCACCCGGTCGGAGGGTGCATCCCAGGGGAAGAGTTCGCAATAGACGTGCGCCTCGCGCACGCGGCGGGCGATCAACTGGGCGTACTGCGAACCGAAGTCAAGGATGGCGATGGAGGTATGCATCAGCGTGGGTCTGCCGGGGTGTCTGAAACCAGGTGGAAGTGGAGGTGGGGGAATTCCTGGTATTCCCCGCCGTTGGCGATCAGGCGGTAAGCCGCCAGGTGGTGCTCCGCCACCAGCGACTGCACCGCGGCGACCAACTCCGCCAGGAACGGGCTGGAGGGGTCGAGTTCTGCCAGAGTGCGCACCGCCTGCCGGGGCAGGAGCAGCACATGGAAGGCATGGGCGGGGCGCGGGTGATGGAACGCCAGCAGGGAGTCGGTCTCCCGTAGCATGTTAACCGGCAGGGCAAAAGGCAGGTGTTCCAACATGAATACGAACATCCGGTAGAGCACCGGCAGGCGCAGGAGCCGGTGGATGTCAATCCTCCGCAAAGAGGATGCGGTCATCCAGCATGGACTTGATGACCGCCAGCGATTCGATCGGCACACCCAGCCCCGCCAGGCTGGCGCGCCCGCCCTCGAACGATTTCTCGATCAGCGTGCCGATGCCAACCACTGTGGCGCCGGCGGTCTGCGCCAGGCGCACCAGCCCCATGATGGTGGCGCCGGATGCCAGGAAGTCGTCGATGATCAGCACGCGCTCGCTCTCGGTCAGGTATTCGGGCGATACGATCAGTTCGGTCATCACGCCGCGCGTGTGCGAAGGCGCAAGCGTCAGCAGGACGGCATCCGGCATGGTCACCGGGCGTGTCTTGCGGGCATAGACCACCGGTATGCCCAGGTGCAGGGCGGTGGTCACCGCCGGGGCAATGCCCGAGATCTCGGCGGTCAGTACTTTGCTGGCGCCCACACCGGCAAAGCGGCGGGCAAATTCACGCCCGCAGGCGTCCATCAACACTGGGTCGACCTGGTGGTTGATGAAACTGTCCACCTTGAGGATGCCGTTGGGCAGGATCTTACCCTTGGTCTGGATGCGTTCGATGAGTTCTTTCACAAAAATAACCTCCGGGGAATGGTATGGACATTGTACATTGGCTTAAAAGAACGCGCCAGTGGAATATGTTAGAATCATCCCCGTGACCGGGAATACCCTGCTGGTGCTGGCATCCAACTCGCCCCGCCGCCGTGAATTACTGAGCCTGGGCGGCTGGGATTTCCAGGTGCGCCCGGCAGATGTCGATGAAAGCCGGCTGCCGGGGGAGGATCCATCCGCCTATGTCCTGCGCCTGGCAACCGCCAAGGCAGGCACCTGCGCCCGCACCTGCCTGCCCGGAGATACGGTCGTCGCCGCCGACACCACCGTCACGCTGGAGGGGGACATCCTCGGCAAGCCCGTGGATGCGCACGAGGCTGTGCGGATGCTGGCACGCCTGCGCGGGCGCACCCACCAGGTCTGCACCGGGCTGGCGGTCCTGGATATGGGAACAGGGGCGCAGGTCACCGACCTGTGCGTCACCGAGGTGCCCATGCGCACCTATACGGATGACGAGATACAAGCCTATGCGCATAGCGGCGACCCGCTCGATAAAGCCGGCGCGTACGCCATCCAGCACACCGGCTTCCACCCGGTGCAGGACTTTGCTGGTTGTTTTGCGAGCGTGATGGGGCTGCCCCTCTGCCACCTGGCGCGCAGCCTGCGCAAGGTCGGGATCACCCCGCCGAAAGACATCCCTGCCGGGTGCCAGTCAAGCCTGTCGTATGCCTGCCCGATCTCTTCCCGGGTCCTGAACGGGGAGCCGATCGGCTGAGAAAAGGAATTTGAATGAGCTATTTCCGCCTGACAACCCTGCTGCTGCTCGCCGCCTTCCTGCTTGCGGCGTGCGGTATTGCCACGGGCACCGCTGAACTGCCCACCCCGCCCACCTACACCACCCCGGCGCCCAGCGTTGAAGCCGCCATCAGCGCCTACCTGGAAGCCCTGCAAGTGGAAGACTTCGCCGCCATGTACAACCTGGTCTCGCAGGAAAGCCGCGCCGCGCTGACCCAGGAGGAGTTCGCCCGCAAGTACAACGATGCGCTCAATGCCATGAGCGCCAGCCAGGTGGAGTACGCCATCCTTTCCACCCTGACCCACCCGGACAGCGCCGAAGCCTCCTATCAGGTCACCTACAAGACCGTCCTGTTCGGTGATATCCGCCGCGAGTTCGTGGTGAACCTGGTCCTGGAAGAGGGCGGTTGGCGCCTGCAGTGGCACGACGGCTTGATCCTGCCCGAACTGTCAGGCGGGAAGGTGCTGGTCACGAACTACGACCCGCCAGCGCGCGGCGATATCTATGACCGCAACGGCGAAGCCATCGCCATCGAGGCGGATGCCTACGCTCTGGGGCTGGTCGCCGGCAGCATCAGCCCGGATTTCGAGGACGCCCTGTTCCGCAAGATATCACTCCTGACCGGCGTGCCGAGCATTTACTTCGTCGATACCTACTTCGCCTACAATGCCGGCGATTACGTTGCCGTGGGTGAAGCGCTTGCCGAGGATACCGAAAGATCGGGCATCCTCGAATTTGCCGGCGTGTACGCCGTGCCCTACACCTCGCGCTTTTACACCCCCGGCACAGCCGCCCAGACCGTCGGTCACCTGCAATACATCTCTCTGGAAGAGTTGGATGCCTACCGGCAGTTGGGATACAGCGGCGCCGAACGCGTGGGCATGCAGGGCATCGAAGGCTGGGGGGAGGATCTCCTGCGCGGGCGCAGCGGGGCAACGCTCTATATCGCCACTCCGGATAAGACCCCCGAAACCGTGCTCCTGCAGACCGATCCGCAACCCGCCTCCTCGCTGACCCTGACGCTGGATGCAGACCTGCAGGCGCAGGCACAAGCCGCCATGGACGGACTGCCCGGGGCGATCGTGGTAATGGAAGTGGATACCGGGCGCATCCTCGCACTGGTCTCCTCGCCGGCGGTGGATACCAACTGGTACGACCCCCTGAACTATAATTTCAAGTCACTCGGGAATGCCCTGAGCGTGCCGAACATCGAATTGAACCGCGCCACGCAGGGGCAGTACCCGCTCGGCTCGGTCTTCAAGATCGTGACCATGGCAGCCGCCCTTGAAAGCGGCCTCTTCACCGCCGATACGGTCTACGACTGCCCCTACACCTACACAGAGATCCCCGGCATCACCTTATATGACTGGACCTGGCAGCGCTGCGAGGATGAGAAGATCGCCACCGGCAACGATACCTGCAGCGGGGCAAGCGCACAGCCCAGCGGTGAGTTGAGCCTCATCGAAGGCTTGATGCGCTCGTGCGACCCGTGGTTCTACCACATCGGCTACACCCTGTACAATGCCGGCTTGACCACGGCAATCAGCGACATGTCCACGGGGTTCGGGCTGGGTGAGCTGACCCTCATCGCGCAGGTGGAGGAGGAACCCGGGGTGGTTCCTGAGCCAACCGACGGTTTGAACGCCACCAGCCTGGCGATCGGGCAGGGCAACATGCTCGTCACCCCCCTGCAGGTTGCCGATTTCATCGCCGCCATCGCCAACGGCGGCACACTCTACCGCCCACAATTGGTCGAGAGCACCCGCCCCGCCGCGGGCGAGCCGGTGCAGGTCTTCAAACCTGAAGCGCGCGGCACCCTGCCCATCTCGGCAGAGACGCTGGCAGCCATCCAAGAGGGCATGCGCCTCGTGGCGCAGGACAAGCGCGGCACAGCCTATGCCCGCCTGGGCACCTTCGCCATCCCCACCGCCGGCAAGACCGGCACCGCCGAAAGCGGCACGCTCGACCCGCAAGCCTGGTTCGCCGGGTACAGCCTGGCAGGTCTGCCCGACAAGCCGGATATCGCCGTGGTGGTCATCGTCGAGAAGCAGGGCGAAGGCTCCATCTGGGCGCTGCCGATCTTCAAGCGCGTCATGGAGATCTACTTCTTCGGCGGTCCGCAGACCATCTATCCATGGGAATCATCCTTCGGCGTGATCCGCGTGGAAGAGACCGAACCCTGATCCCCGGCATGAGCCAAGAAAGTCTTGAACCCGGTCTCATCATCTGCTCCCAGTCGGGATTTTTCACCGTCCAGACCGCTGGCGGCGCGCTGACCTGCAGTTTGCGCGGGCGCCTCAAGCAGGGCAAACACCTGGGCGACCTGGCAGCCGTGGGCGACCGCGTCCAGGTCAGCCGGCTCAGCGATGGCAGCGGCAGGATCGACTCGATCGAGCCGCGCCGCACATCCCTGGTGCGCCTCGACCCGCGTCCGCAGGGCGTCTACCAGCAGGTCCTGCTGGCGAACCTCGACCAGGCGGTCTTCGTCTTTGCCTGCGCCAGCCCCGAGCCGCACCTGCGCATGCTCGACCGCTTCCTGGTCATCGCCGCCCGCCAGGGTATCCCTGCGCTTATCGTGGCGAACAAGGTGGACCTGGTCGGCGAGGCGCGTGCCATGCAGATCTTCGGCGTCTACCCACAGATCGGTTACCCGCTCATCCTCGCCAGCGCCCGCGACGGGCAGGGTGTGGATGACCTGCGCACCCGCCTGCAAGGCAGGGTCTCAGCGTTGGCAGGACCAAGCGGTGCGGGCAAATCCAGCCTGCTCAACGCCCTCCAGCCCGGGCTGGGGCTGGCGGTGCGGGAGGTCGGCAGCCTGGTGAAAAAGGGACGCCATACCACCAACGTGCGCCAGCTCTTCCCGCTGGAGGGCGGCGGTTACGTTGCCGACCTGCCCGGCATGCGCTCGCTGGCGCTGTGGGATACCGAGCCAGAGGAACTGGACGCCTATTTCCCCGAGATCGCCCCGCTGGTGGACGCCTGCCAGTTCAACGACTGCCACCACGCCACCGAACCGGGCTGTGCCGTGCGCCAGGCTGTGGAATCCGGGCAGGTCAGCGCGGCGCGCTATGATTCGTACCTGCGCCTGCGGGCAGGAGAGGAATGAACATGGGAAGCCAGGCAGACTCTGCCGCCAACTGGGGCTTGATCGGGCAAGAATGGGCGGTGGCGATGCTGCAACAGCACCTCGCCCAGGATGCCCTGCGGCATGCCTACCTGTTCACCGGTCCGACCGGTGTGGGGCGCCGCACCCTGGCGCTGCGCCTGGCGCAAGCCCTGAACTGCCCTGAACCGACCGCCCCGGGCGCGGGCTGCGGCGTCTGCCGCACCTGCCGCCAGATCGAGTCCATGCAATACCCCGACCTGGCGGTGGTGCAAGCCGACAAGGAAGGCGGGGTGCTGAAGGTCGAGCAGATCCGAGCCCTGCGCGCCAGCCTGGCGCTCACCCCGCACACAGGGAAATACCGGGTGGCGCTGCTGCTGCGCTTCGAGGAAGCCAATCCCAGCGCCGCCAATGCCCTGCTCAAGACGCTGGAGGAGGCGCCGGCGCATGCCATCCTGCTGCTGACCGCCGGGGACAGCGAAGCCCTGCTGCCGACCATCGTCTCGCGCTGCGAGATCCTGCACCTGCGCCCGCAGACGGTTGCGCCGCTGGCGCAGGCGCTGGAACAGCGCGGCGTCCCCGCGGAGAAGGCGCGCCTGCTGGCACATCTCTCCGGCGGCTGCCCGGGCGCCGCCCTGCGCCTGGTGGAGGATGCCCCGGCGCTGGACTTCCGCACCGAACGGCTGGACGACCTGCAAACCCTGCTGGGCGCCACGCGGCTGCAGAAGTTCGCCTATGCCGACAAACTCACCCGCGAGCGGGACCGCGAGACCTACCGCCGGGTGCTGCAGTTGTGGTCGTCCTACTGGCGCGACGTGCTGGTCTGCGCCGCCGGTGCAGCCACGCCGCTGGTGAACGTGGACCGCAGCGAGGAGATCGCCCGGCTGGCAGGCGCGCTCGGGGTGGAAAAAGCCCGCCAGGCGGTCACCAACTTGCAGGCTGGCATCGCCCGGCTGGATAAGAACGTCAACGCCCGCCTGCTGGCGGAGGTCCTGCTCCTGGACCTGCCCCATGGCTAGGATCCGTATCCCGGGCGGCGTGCCGCTACTGTTCTGCGTGCTGTTCCTGTTCCTAACCGCCTGCGCGGCAGAGGCAACGCCCACGCCCCAAGCCGCGGCAAGTGCCACGCCCACGTGGACCGCATCTCCAACCGCCAGCCCGAGCGTGACCCCCACGGCGACATCCACCCCCGAGCCGACCTGGTACCAGCCGCTGGATGAGTCCTACGGGCGCATGGCGTACCGCTACGGGTTGGTCGAGGACCCGGACGCCCGCATCTACGCCAGCCTGGAGGATGCGCTCAACCAGACCGGCAACTTCGACACCATGCCCGTGGTGCCCGGCTATGTCTCGATCGTGCGCGAGGATGAACGCGACGGCAAGACCTTCTACGTGGTCAACTACGGGTGGATGGAGACCGGTGCGGTGCAAG
>JBFYSG010000095.1:0-7619 GCA_041301835.1 Chloroflexota bacterium
CTATGAAAACGTACCATGTCTGGACCGAGGGCTGCCAGATGAACGTCGCCGATTCACGCCGCATCGGCGCGGGGCGCGCGCGCCTGGGTTACTCGGTCACCCCGCAGGCGCAGGCGGCGGATGTCATCGTGCTCAACACCTGCGTCGTGCGCCAGTCCGCCGAGGACAAGGCGTACGGGCGCCTGCACTCGCTCAAGCCGCTCAAGCAGGCGCGCCCCGAACTGGTCATCAACCTGATGGGCTGCCTGGTCGGCATCCGCGAGGACCCCAAACTTCGCCAGCGCTTCCCCTTCGTGGATGTCTTCTCGGGTCCGTCCGACCCCGCTCCGCTGGTCGCCTTCCTGACCCAGGGGGAAGCCCGCGCCCACGAATCCATCCGCATGGCGGACCTTGCCGCCGCCCAGGACGGCGAGATGGTGCTGCCCGCCCACGAGCGCGGCAAACTCGTCTCTGCCCACGTGCCGGTGGTGCTGGGCTGCTCGCACGCCTGCACCTTCTGCATCATCCCCTCGCGGCGCGGCGGCGAGCGCTCGCGCCCCGCCGAAGAGATCGAGGCGGAGGTGCGCGCCCTGGTGGGGCAGGGTGTGCGCGAGGTGACCCTGCTCGGGCAGATCGTGGACCGCTACGGCAAAGACCTGCCCGAGGGACCCGACCTCGCCGGGCTTGTGCGGCATTTGGATGCCGTCCCCGACCTGCAGCGCATCCGCTTCCTGACCTCGCATCCCTCCTACTTCGCCGAGGGGCTCATGGATGCCGTCGCCAGCCTGCCGCGGGTGATGCCCCACATCGAGATCCCCATCCAGGCGGGCTCCGACGAGGTGCTGGAGAAGATGCGCCGCGGCTACACCCAGGCGGATTACCGCCGCATCATCGCCCGCATCCGGGAACGCATCCCCGGCGCTTCCATCGCCACCGACATCATCGTCGGCTTCCCTGGCGAGAGCGAAGCCCAGTTCATGGAGACCCACACCCTGCTGGAGGACCTGCGCCTGGATTCCGCCCACCTGGCGCGCTACTCGCCCCGCCCCGGCACCGTCTCTGCGCGCAGCCTGGCGGATGACATCCCGTCGGAGGAGAAGATGCGCCGCTTCCGCCTGCTGGAAGACCAGCAGGAGCGCATCGTTGCCGGGATCAATGCCGGGCTGCTCAACGAACAGGTGGAGGTGCTCTTCGAGGAACAGGTCAAGGGGCGCTGGCGCGGGCGCACGCCGACCAACAAACTGGTTTTTGTCGAGAGCGAAGCCGACCTGCGCGGGCAGGTCCTGCCTGTGCGCATCACCCGCACGGGGGCGTGGTCCATGCAGGGGAGCCTGGATTGAGATGAGCACCGGACGAGTGCGCGGGCTTGCCATCTGTCTCTGCCGCCAGGACGACCGCATCCTGGTGGGCGAATACTTCGACCGCGTCAAGGCAGAGACCTTCTACCGTCCGCTGGGGGGCTCGATCGAGTTCGGCGAGCGCGGCGAACAGGCTGTACGGCGCGAGTTCCGCGAGGAGATCGGCGCCGAACTGCACGACCTGCGCTGGATCGGCACGCTGGAGAATATCTATGTCTGCGAGGGGATCCCCGGGCACGAGATCGTACTGGTATTCGACGGGCGCCTGGCGGAGGCGGACCTTTACCGCGCGGCAAGCATCCCTGTGGACGAGAATGGGCAGTCGATGCGCGCCGTCTGGCGGGCATTGGCGGAATTCACCCCCGGCGCGCCGCCGCTCTACCCGGATGGGCTGCTGGAACTGCTCACCCGTCCGCCCGCCGGTGATGCCTCCGGGCGGGATTGAAGCGCCTCAGGCGAAGCGTTCCTCGCGCCAGACATCCGCGCGGTTGTTGTACCCCGCCTGTTCCCAGAAACCCAACCGGTCTTCGGACATGAACTCAAGCCCGCGCAGCCACTTGGCGCCCTTCCACAGGTAGGGGGTCTTCAGATCGCTGCGCCCCGGCAGCGCCCCGATGACGCCGCGCAGGGGGAAACCGTGTTCGGGGGTGAGCGGCTCGCCGTTGTAATGCGTGGCGAGCAGGAAGTTCTCCTGCAGCACCACCTCCAGGGGCAGGTTGACGGTGAATCCCAGTTCGGCATGCTGCATGACATGCGCCGCAGATGGGCGCGGCTTGATCCAGCCCCGCTCGACCAGCGTGCGCACCGCCACGCCCTCCCACAGTGTATCCGCCTTGCTCCAGCGCGTGACACAGTGCAGGTCCATCGTCACCCGGGCGCGCGGTAGGGCGTTGAACTGCTCCCAGGTATAGAGCAGTTCCTGCTCCACCTCGCCCCACAGGCGCAGGGTCCAGGTGTGCGGGTCAAAGGGCGGAACGGGTCCGTAATGCAGCACGGGGAACTTGACCGTCAGGGCTTGCCCGGGGGGCAGGCGCCCTTCATCGCGGATGCGCATTTCCTCACGGCGGCGGTCGGGATCGATCATCTGGAACATATCGGATAGCTCCTGTCCAGATTATACCATGCGCCTGTGGGGTATAATCCCCCCGAAGCCATGAAAAAGATGCTCCTGGCGCTGGCGGCATTCGCCGCCAGGGTGCTGCCTCCCGCCTGGGTCCAGGCGATCTACCGCTGCAAACCGCTTGCCCGCCTGCTGCGCGGCGGGTTGAACCGCGCCGCCCCGCATGGGTTGAGCGAGGTCAAGATCGCCGCCGGGGACCTCAAGGGCTTCAGCCTGCAGCTGGACATGCAGGTGGACAAGGATTACTGGCTGGGGACGTACGAGCCCGAACTGCAGTCCGCCCTGTGCACCCTGGTCCCGGCGGGGGCGGTTGCCTACGATGTGGGGGCGAACATCGGCTATGTCTCGCTGCTGCTGGCGAAGGCGGTCGGGCAGGCGGGCAGGGTCTTTGCTTTCGAGGCATTGCCCGCCAACGTGGCGCAGCTGCGCCGCAACGTGGAATTGAATGCCATGCAGGCGCGCATTACGGTCGTCCCCCGGGCTGTGACCGGCGCTGCCGGCAGGGTGCGCTTCCTGGTACACGCCTCAGGCGGCATGGGCAAAGCAGCCGGGTCTGCCGGGCGCGTGGATGACTACCAGGACGAGATCGAGGTGGAGTGCCTCTCGCTGGATGAGTTCGTGTACGGGCAGGGCAACCCGCCGCCGCAGGTGGTCAAGATGGACATCGAGGGCGGGGAGGTGCTGGCGCTGCCGGGGATGAGTCGCCTGCTGGCAGACGCCCATCCCCTGATGCTGATGGAACTGCATGGACCCGAATCCAGCCGCGCCGCCTGGCAGGCGCTGACCGCCGCCGGCTACGAGATCCGCTGGATGCAGGCGGGCTTCCCGCCGGTGCCCTCGCTGGAAGCAATGGGCTGGAAAGCCTACATCGTTGCCTCTTTCCGTTCCTGATCCGGCTGGATCTCCCCGAAGATGAACACACACCGCGATACCGCCCCCCTGCTCTGGCTCGGACTGGTGCTGGCGGTGGCGCTTGCCATCGCCTTCCTGCTCCCGGTGACGCCCAACGATTACTGGTGGTACCTGCGCCTGGGTGCGGATACGCTGGCGGGCGGCGCGGTGCCGGTGGTGGATACCTTCACCTTCACGCGCTTTGGCGAGCCGGTGACCTACCACTCCTGGGGCGCGGCGCTGCTCCTGTGGCTGGTCTACAAGGCGGGCGGTTTGACCCTGAGCGTGCTGCTGCGCGGCGTCCTGGTGGTGCTCACCTACGGGTCGACCTGGCGGCTGAGCCGCCGGCTGGGTGCCGGGCGGCTGGGCGCGGCGCTGGTGGTGCTCGCCGCTGTGCTGGCGACCAGCAACAACTGGAGCCTGCGCCCGCAATTGCTCGCCTATCCCCTGTTCGCGCTATCGCTGTATATCCTTTACCGCTGGCGGGAGGGACATGCCAAAGGCCTCGCCTGGCTGCCGCTCATCAGCCTGCTGTGGGTCAACCTGCACGGCTCCTTCGTGATGCTGGTGCTGCTGACCGGCGCGGGGCTGGTCTTCCCGCCCGGCGAAGCGGGCAAGCCACGCCGGCAGGCACGGCTGGCGCTGGCGTTCGCCGGGGTCCTGCTGGCAAGCCTGCTGAACCCGCGCGGATTCGGCGCCTGGACCTATGTGGTCGATTCCCTCACTGCTCCAGCGAGCCAGGGCTTCTCCGCCGAGTGGCTCCCGCCGGTCAACGATCACTGGCAGATGAGCCTGTTCTTCCTGTGGCTGTTGATCTTTCCCCTGCTGGCGCATTTCGCGCCGCGCCGCCTAAGCGCGCTGGAATGGACCTGGTTCCTGGGTTTCGGTTTCCTGGCGCTGTGGGGCGAACGCTATGTCATCTGGTTCATCCTCCTGCTGGCGCCGTTGACCGCCCGGCTGGCAGCCGACTGGGAGGCGCGCCTGGTCGGGACACCCAAACAAAGCCGAGCCTGGCTGAACATCAGCCTGTGCCTGGTCTTCCTGCTGCTCCCGCTGGTGCTGCTGCCCGGCGTGCGCCAGGCATGGTGGGCGGATGCGCCGCCGGCGACCGAGAATACACCGGTGGAGGCGGCAGACTGGCTTGCCGAGCACCCGGACCTGCCCGGTCCGCTGTGGAGCGAGATCGGCTTCTCCAGTTACCTGGAGTTCGCCCTGCCCTCACGCCCGACGTGGATCGACACACGCTTCGAGGTCTTCCCGGTGGCGCAGTGGCAGGATTACCGGCATATCACCGAAGCGGGCTATGCCTGGGAGCAGAAACTGGATGAGAGCGGCGCGCAGTTGTTGATGATCTCCACCCTGACCCAGCCCGACCTGCTGACAGCCCTGCAGCAGGACCCGGACTGGTGCGAACGCTTCCGCGACGCGACGGCGGTCATCTTCCAGCGCTGTGGAGGCGGCGAATGAGCGCCTATCCGGGCAAAGTGGGCATCCAGCAGCGCGTGCTGACCACCTACCGGGCGGTCTTTTTCGATGCCCTGGCGGGCGAATGCGCCGGCGGGCTATCGGTCTGCGCCGGGCAGCCCCTGCCGGAGGAATCCATCACCGTGGCGCCGGGATTGCAGGCAGCCCGCTTCCAGCCTCTGCACAATGTGCACCTGCTGCGCGGGGCGCTGCTGCTCTGCCACCAGCGCGGCTTGCTGGATTGGCTGAAGACCTGGGACCCTGATATCCTGATCGCCGAGGCGAACCCGCGCGATATCTCCACACCGGCGGCGGCGCGCTGGATGCGCCGGCGCGGGCGCCCGGTGCTGGGCTGGGGCTTGGGCGCGCCTGCGCCGGCATCCATCCCGGCGGCTGTGCGCAGCGCGGGGCAGCGGCTGACACGGGCGATCCTGCGCCGCAGCCTGCGCCAGTTCGATGCCCTGCTGACCTATTCGCGGCGCGGGGCGGAGGAGTATGCCGCCCTGGGCTTCCCGGCGGAGCGCATCTTCATCGCACCGAACGCGGCGGTCAGGCGCCCCAGCCAGGCGGCACCCGTGCGCCAGACAGCCTTCAACGGGCGGGCGAACCTGCTGTTCGTCGGGCGCCTGCAGGAACGCAAGCGCATCGACACCCTGCTGCACGCCTGTGCCAGCCTGCCAGAGGCGCTGCAGCCGCGGCTGGTGATCGTCGGTGAGGGTCCGGCGCGTCCCGCGCTGGAAACCCTGGCGCGAAGCCTGTACCCGCGGGCGGAATTCCCCGGGGCGCGCCACGGCGCGGACCTGGAACGCTTCTTCGATGAAGCCGACCTGTTCGTACTGCCCGGCACGGGCGGGCTGGCGGTGCAGGAGGCCATGGCGCACGCCCTGCCGGTGGTCATGGGGCAGGGCGATGGCACCAATGACGACCTGGTGCGTGCAGAGAACGGCTGGCAGGTGCCTGATCCGGCAGCGCTGCCGGGCGTGCTGCTGGAAGCCCTCTCGGACCCGGCGCGCCTGCGGCGCATGGGCGCTGCCTCCCACAGGATCGTGAGCGCAGAGGTGAACCTGGAAAGCATGCTCGCCGCCTTCCTGGAAACCATGCGGCAGGTTGGCGGGGCGCGCCCGCCTCGACTATAATTTCTACAATGATATCCAACACGGAGGAGACAGCATGAAGATCAAGATCCTGCAGGACAGTGCCAGCCTCTACCCCCAGCCCGATCTCAATTCGGGATTGGCGCGCACGTTGAACCGCGGCGAGGTGGCGGAACTGGGGGTTGTGAAAAAGGTTGACGGCAAGCAGTGGGTGGAAGTGACCCTGCTCGACGGCACCCGCGGTTTCATCCCCGGCGAGACACGCATCTTTTCGCTCATCCAGGTGACCCTGAATCGCAAGACCCCACTCTACGCCATGGCGGATAAAAGCACGGTCAAGATGGAACTGCCCCGGCGTACGCTGGTGAACTTCCTGGACCTGGTGGACCAGGGTGGACAGCAATGGATCTATGTGCAGGACCCCGCCGGGAACCAGGGCTACATCGAAGGCAGCACCAGCATCACGCGCAAGACAATCATCACCAGGAAGACCGGCATCAACAACATGCTGGTGGGCGGCGCCTTCTTTGTGGTCGGCTTGATCGTTACGATCGTGTCCTATTCGTCGGTTTCCTCCGGCGGCAGTTATTACCTGTGCTGGGGGGCGATCATCTTCGGCTTGATCCAGTTCATCCAGGGCTTGATCCAGTTCCTGACCGCCAAAGAATAGCGGCAGCATAAACAAAAAGGAGACGGCGTCACCGCCGTCTCCTCGTTTAACCGGGTGTCGGATGGGATCAAACCCAGCCGCGCAGCTGCATCGCCTTGGCGACGCTGGCGATGGCGACCATGTAGGCGGCGTCGCGCATGTAGACTTTTTCCTTGAGCGACATATCCAGCACGGCGTGGAAGGCGGAGGTCATCTTCTGATCGAGTTTTTCCAGCACTTCCTGCTTGGGCCAGTAGAAGTTGGCATCGTTCTGGACGCTCTCGAAGTACGAGCAGGTCACACCACCGGCATTGCACAGGAAGTCCGGGATGTCGAAGATGTTGTGCGCCTTGAAGTATTCATCCGCCTCGGGGGTGCAGGGACCGTTGGCGCCTTCAGCGATGATCTTGACACGCTTGGAGATCTTCTTGACCGTCTCGGCGTTGACAGTTCCAGAGAGGGCGCCGGGCATGAGCACATCGGCATCCTTGCCGATCCAGGCATCACCGTCTTCGACCTTGTAACCGGCTTTCTCAGCCTTGCCCTTGTCAATGGTGCCGTACTGGTCGGTGATGGTGAGCAGGAAGTGCGGGTCGATGCCGCCTTCCTTGCTGTAGGTGTAGGCGCACTTGTCGTTGCGGTCCCAGCAGGAGACGCAGGCGACCTTGCCGCCGAGCATTTCAATGAAACCGATGGCGGCGTACTGGGTCACGTTGCCGAAGCCCTGCATGGCGGCGACCGCCTTTTTGGGGTCGATGCCGAGGTGCTTCATGGCTTCACGCACCGTGTAGATGACTCCGTAACCGGTGGCTTCGGTGCGACCTTCCGAACCGCCGCCGCCGAGAGGTTTGCCGGTGAAGACGCCGGGGGTGTACTGACCGACGAGTTTGGAGTATTCATCCATCATCCAACCCATCATCTGCGGGGTGGTGCCAACATCCGGGGCCGGAACATCCTGGCGTGGGCCGATGTTTTTCCACATATTCTGTACCCAGCCGCGGCACAGGCGCTCTTTTTCGGGGGTGGTGATCGAAGACGGGTCGACGATGATGCCGCCCTTACCG
>JBFYSG010000096.1:0-2663 GCA_041301835.1 Chloroflexota bacterium
TCTGCATTCTGCTACGAGTATAGCACATTTGTGAAACACTAGAACGGATGAGCGTTTCGACGATTCTAAGTCTTCACGCGCGGCAGGTCAAGGATAGTATAATGACAATAGATTTCGTATAAAGGAGATGCTATGTTCTATGGCAAACGCATCCGCCTGCGCCGTGACGAGCGCAGTGACCTGCCGATGTTCGTTGCCTGGTTGAACGACCCGGACGTGCGCCGCTTCCTCTCGGTAAGCCTGCCCCTCTCGCAGGCGAACGAGGATGGCTGGTTCGAGAACATGCTCAAGCGCCCGGCGGACGAACAACCCTTCGCCATCGAGATCCAACAAGGGGACGGCTGGCAGTTGATCGGCAACTGCGGATTCTTCGACCTCGATGGGCGCGTGCGCAGCGCTGAAGTCGGCATCCTCATCGGTGATAAATCCCATTGGAACCAGGGGTATGGCACCGAGGTCATGCGCCTGCTGTTGAAGATCGGTTTTGAGACCTTGAACCTCAACCGCATCTTCCTGCGGGTCGACGAGGCGAACAAGGGCGGCATACGCGCCTACGAGAAGGCAGGCTTCATCCATGAAGGGCACATCCGGCAGGGGAACTATCGCGACGGCGGCTATACGGATTTCTTATTAATGAGCGTTCTACGCTCGGAATGGGAACCCGCAGAGGATCAGGACGCAAAATGAATCAAACCCACGAAATGAAGGTCTACGGCGGCATCAAACTCTATTCCGGCACGGCTTCACCCGGTCTATCGCAAAAGGTGGCAGATTACCTGGGCGAGACCCTGTGCGGGTGCGACATCATCGAATTCCCCAACGAGAACCTGTTCGTCAAGCTGCACAGCAGCGTGCGCGGGCAGGATGTCTATGTCATCCAGCACACCGCCGCGCCGGTGAACCGCAACCTGATGGAACTGCTCATCCTGCTCCAGACCCTGCGCCTGGACTCCGCCGCCCGCATCACCGCGGTCATCCCTTACCTGTGCTATGGGCGCTCGGATAAGAAAGACCAACCGCGCGTGCCCATCACCGCCCGCCTGGTGGCAGACATGATCCAGATCGCCGGCGCCGACCGCTACATGACCCTCGACCCGCACGCCTACCAGATCCAGGGATTCTTCTCCATCCCCGGCGATGTGCTCAACGCCCAGTACCTGCTCATCGACCACCTGAAGAGCAACCTGCTGCCGACCATGCAGGACCCCGTGGTGGTGACCGTTGACCTGGGTTATGCCAAGCGCGGGCGCAATTTCGCCGCCTGCATCGACACGCCGATCGCCTTCATTGAGAAGAGGCGCATCGCCAACGACACCAAGTCGCAGGCGCTGAGCATCATCGGCGCGGTCGCCGACCGGGATGTCATCCTGGTGGATGATGAGATCGATACCGGCGGCTCCATCACCCAGGCGGTCAACCTGGTCAAGGAGAAGGGCGCCCGGCGGGTCTACGTGACCTTCGTCCACCCCATCTTCTCGGCAGATGCCGTCACCCGGCTCGCCGCCCTGCCCGTCAGCGAGTACATCACCACAGACAGCGTGCCCATCAGCCCTGCCAACCAGGCGCGCTTCGGCAAACGGCTGACCGTGCTGAGCGTGGCTTCCCTGCTGGGAGAGGTCATCCGCCGCGCCCACGAGGGGCGCAGCGTCGGTCAGATGTTCAATGAATAGCGTTTCCCGGACACCCGGTCATTCAACACACCCATAAGGAGATCCCATGAAAGGCAAATCCAAGATCCTCGACACCCTCAACCTGCTGCTGGCAGACGAACTGACCGCCATCAACCAGTACATGGTGCAGTCAGAAATGTGTGCCAACTGGGGTTACGACCGCCTGCACCAGGCTGCCGAGAAGCGGGCGATCGACGAGATGAAACATGCCGAAAAGATCATCGGGCGCCTGCTCTTCCTGGAGGGACGCCCCGTCGTCAGCACGCTCAACAAGATCCATATCGGTGACACGGTCGAAGCCCAGCACAAGAGCGATATCGAGTCGGAGATGGGCGCCATCAAGGCATACAACGACGCCATCAAAGTGACCACCGACCTGGGCGACAACGGCACGCGCGAACTGCTGGAAGACATCCTCGAGGACGAGGAGGAGCACCTTGACTGGCTCGAAGCCCAGATCGACCAGATCACCCAGCTCGGCATCCAGGGCTACCTCGCCGAACAACTCCACTAAGAACGCCGGCACCTTTACCCTTCGCCCTGCCAGACCCGCCGATGCCCCCGGCATCGCCCGCGTGCATGTCGAGACATGGCGCCGCACCTACGCCGGCATCGTGTCGGCGGATTTCCTGGCAGGGCTTTCGATCGAACGCCGCCGGCAGCGCTGGCAGCAGTCACTGGAAAGCCCGGAGCCCGGCACGTACCTGTTCGTCTGCACCCGGCGCAGGTCGATCATCGCTTTCTGCTCCTGCGGAGCGGTGCGGGAGGACGCCACCGCCCGGCGCGGGGAAGTGTACGCCATCTATGTAGTACCGGCGGCACAGGGCTGCGGGGTGGGGCGCGCCCTGATGCGTGCCGCCGCTGCCCACCTGCTGGCGCAGGGCATGACCTCCATGCTCCTGTGGGTGCTGAAAGACAACCTGCCGGCACGTCAATTTTATGGTTCGCTGGGCGGCAAAGTCCTGGAAGAAAAACCCATCACCATCGGCGACC
>JBFYSG010000015.1:0-4653 GCA_041301835.1 Chloroflexota bacterium
CCCACCAGTTGAGCGGCGGGCAGTTGCAGCGCTTCCTGATCGCCCGCGCCCTGCTGCTGGACATCCGCTTCCTGGTGGCAGATGAGATCATCAGCATGCTGGATGCCTCCACGCGCATCGATGTGCTCAACCTGCTCGCCGATCTCAAGAGCCGCGGCTTGTCGATCCTGTTCATCACGCACGATCTTTCGCTCGCCAATTACATCAGCGAGCGCGCCGCCATTTTATACCGCGGCTGCCTGGTCGAATTGGGGCGGGTGGAGAACCTGTTCCGCCAGCCGCTGCACCCGTACACGCGCATGCTGATGGATTCGGTGCCCCGGCTGGACAGGAAGTGGGATGCCCGCATCAACGTGGAGACCCGGGCGCAGGCAGCGGGAGCGCCAAGCGGCTGTGTCTATTACGACCGCTGTCCGCTGGCGTTCGAGCGCTGCCAGGCAAGACCCGCGCCGCTGGAAGTGGAGGCAGGGCATTTTGTTGCCTGCTGGAAAGTGACTGGAACCGCCTGATGGCTTGATCGGAGAAGCAGCAAGACCTGCCCGGCAGAGGGGACAGCAGGTGAAAAAGGAATATGGATAGAAGGAGAACTCATGCGTTACGGTCATTTCGACGATGAACGCGGCGAGTATGTGATCACGCGGCCCGATACCCCCCTGCCCTGGATCAATTACCTGGGCTGCCAGGAGTTCTTTGGCATCATCTCGAACACCGCCGGGGGATATTCCTTCTATAAGGATGCCCGCCTGCGCCGCCTGACCCGCTACCGCTATAATAATGTGCCGCTGGATTGCGGCGGGCGCTATCTCTACCTGCGGGAGGATGCCGCCGAAGATGCCTCCCAACCCATCTTCTGGTCGCCAACCTGGATGCCGACCCGCCGCCCGCTGGACGAATACGAATGCCGCCACGGGCTGGGCTATACGCGCATCCGCTCGCGCTTTGCCGGCATCGAAGCGCAAACCTGTTACTTCATCCCGCTGGGGGAAAACCTGGAAGTATGGCAGTTGACCCTCACCAACCGGCGCGGCAAACCGGCAGACCTTTCGGTCTTTTCGGCGGTCGAGTTCTGCCTGTGGGATGCGCTGGATGATGCCACGAACCTGCAGCGCAATTACTCGGTGGGGGAGGTCGAAGTGGATGGCGGGGTGATCTACCACAAGACGGAATACCGCGAACGCCGCGACCACTTTGCCTTCCTTGCCTGCTCACAGGCGCTGGCAGGCTTCGATACCCAGCGCGAAGCCTTCCTGGGCGCCTATCGCGGCTGGGATTCTCCCCAGGCTGTGGAAGCCGGCAGGATGAGCGCCTCGCTTGCCTGCGGCTGGCAGCCCATCGGGGCGCAGCAGGTCAAGGTCCACCTAGAGCCAGGCGGGCAGCAGACGATCATCTTCCTGCTCGGTTACCAGGAGAACCCGCCCGCGGAAAAGTTCGATCCGCCCGGCACGCAAACGATCAACAAGCGCGCCGCGCAGGCGGTCATCGCCCGTTTCTGCCAGGTAGGGCAGGTGGAGGCGGCTTTCCAGGCGTTAAAACGCCATTATGACGGCATGCTGGCGCGCCTGCAGGTGAAAACGCCGGATGCGCACACGAACCGCATGGTGAACATCTGGAACGCCTACCAGACCATCGTCACCTTCAATTTTTCGCGCTCCGCCTCCTATTTCGAGACCGGCATCGGGCGCGGCATGGGATTCCGCGATTCGAACCAGGACCTGCTGGGCTGCATGCAATTCCTGCCCGGGCAGGCGCGCCAGCGCATCCTGGACCTGGCGGCAACGCAGATGCCCGACGGCGGGGCATACCACCAGTTCCAGACGCTGACCCGGCGCGGCAACAACGACATTGGCTCGGGCTTCAACGATGATCCGCTCTGGTTGGTGCTCTCAACCACAGCCTACATCAAGGAAACGGGGGATTGGAGCCTGCTCGGCGCGCCGGTGCCGTTCGATAACCAGCCTGGGAGCGAGGTCCCCCTGCTCGAACACTTGCAGCGCTCCATCCAGTACACGCTCGAGCGCCTGGGTCCGCACAGCCTGCCGCTCATCGGCAGAGCCGACTGGAATGACTGCCTGAACCTGAATTGTTTTTCCGAATCACCCGGGCAGTCGTTCCAGACCACGACCAACAAGGATGGCAGGGTGGCGGAGAGCGTCTTCATTGCCGGGCTTTTCGTTCTGGCGGCGAAGCAGATGGCGGAATTGATGGCGCAGGTGGAGCGGCGGAAGTTCGACCCGGGCGTACGCGCCCCCCTGCCGGCTGCCTTTTACCTGGATGCCGCCCGCGAGATGGAAGCCGCCACCTGGTCGGCGGGTTGGGATGGCGACTGGTTCCGCCGCGCCTACGACGACCTGGGGCGCCCGCTCGGTTCCAAGCAGAACGAGGAGGGGCGCATCTTCATCGAGCCGCAGGGCATGTGCGTGATGGCAGGGCTGGGGCTGGAGGACGGCAGGGCGCAGCAGGCGCTGGATGCGGTTGCCAGCCACCTGGCAACCCCGCAGGGCATCCTGCTCCACCAACCGGCATTCACCCGGTATTACCTGCACCTGGGCGAGATCTCCTCGTACCCGCCGGGTTACAAGGAGAACGCCGGGGTCTTCTGCCACACCAACCCGTGGATCATGATCGCCGAAGCGCGTCTTGGGCGGGGCGACCGCGCCTACGATTATTACCTGCGCATCAACCCCTCGGCAGGCGAAGAGCAGGCGGAAGTGCACCGCTGTGAGCCGTACGTCTATGCCCAGATGATCGCCGGCAGGGATGCCGCCGCGCCGGGGGAGGCGAAGAATTCCTGGTTGACGGGTGCCGCTGCCTGGAACTACACCGCCATCACCCAGTGGATCCTGGGCATCCGCCCCGCCTACGAGGGCTTGGAGATCGCGCCGGTCATGCCGTCGGCATGGAAGGGCTTCGATGCGGTGCGCTGGTTCCGGGGTGTCCGGTACGCCATCCATGTCGAGCGCACCGGTCCCGGGAACCTGGTGCAGGTCGCCATCGAGGGTCGTCCGCTGGCGGGAACGCTGCTCCCCCTGCCGGAGGGCGGGGTGCAGGACGTGCAGGTCACGGTCAGGGTGGGTTGATGCAGTACGGCACCTTCGACGATGAGCACAAGGAATACGTCATCACGCGACCGGATACGCCCGCCTCGTGGAGCAATTACCTTGGCTCGACGGAATACGGGGCGATCATCACCAACAATGCCGGGGGCTATGGTTTTTACCGCTCCGGGGCGCGCGGGCGCTTCCTGCGCCTGCGCTTCAACAGCCTCCCCATGGACCAGCCCGGGCGCTATGTGTATCTGCGCGACATGGACAGCGCAGATGCCTGGTCGGCTTCCTGGCAGCCGGTCGGCAAGCCGCTGGACCGCTACCGTTCCACCTGCCGGCACGGCACGGCGTACACGGTCATTGAGTCGCAGTATGCCGGCATCACGAGCGAGTGCACTTATTTCGTCCCGCTTGGGCAGGCTTTCGAGTACTGGCACCTGAAACTGACCAACACCGGCGAACAGACCCGCCGGTTGGCGCTCTTCACCTTCGTCGAGTTCACCAACCAGTGGGATACCTTCCAGGACCAGGTCAATCTGCAGTACTCCCTGTTCATCGTGCGCGGGGAGTTGACGGATGACCGCCTGCTGCGCATCGCCATACAGGATAACCTGACCCCCGAGACGGAGGGTTTTTTTGTGCACGACCTGGCGCGTCACTGCTGGATGGCTTTGATCGGCGCGGAAGTGGAAACCTTCGACACCAGCCGGGAGGCTTTCATAGGCGCCTACCGCGGCTATCACGATCCGCTGGCGGTGGAACGCGGGCAGTGTTCCAACAGCCAGGTGTACGGCGATAACGCCTGCGGGAGCCTGCAGACGAGCTTTGAACTGCGCCCGGGCGGGAGCCGCGAAATGCTGGTGATGCTCGGGATCGGGGAGGCGCGCACGACCGGCAGGCAGATGGCAGGGCGCTTCGGTTCGCTGGATGCCTGCCGCAGGGAACTGGAGGCGCTGAAAGCCCACTGGCATGCCCGCCTGGACAGCCTGGTGGTGGAAACACCGGATGAAGCCTTCAACCACAGCCTAAATGTCTGGGGGGCGTACAACTGCCTGGTGACATTTTCCTGGTCGCGCGCCGCTAGCCTGGTCTATAACGGCGAACGGGACGGGCTGGGATTCCGCGACTCGGTGCAGGATGTGCTCGGGATCACGGCGGCAGACCCGCAGGCGGCGCGCCTGCGCCTGGAGCTGATGCTGACCGGGCAGGCATCCACGGGCGGGGCAATGCCCATCATCCGCCCGTTCGAGCACCAGCCCGGCAGGGAAAAAGCCCCCGCACCGGAGGACTACCGCTCGGATGACTGCCTGTGGTTCTTCAATGCCATCCCGGCATACGTGAACGAGAGCGGGGAGGTGGATTTCTACCGCAAGGTCCTGCCGTTCGCCGACGAAGGTGAGGCAACCGTGCTGGGGCACCTGCGCCGGGCGCTGGAATTCAACCTGGAGCGCACCGGCGCGCACGGCTTGCCCTGCGGTCTTGCCGCCGACTGGAATGACTGCCTGAAACTGGGGTATCGGGGCGAGAGTCTGTTCGTTGCCTTCCAACTCCGCCTGGGGCTGACCGTCTACGCCGAGGTCGCGGAACACCTGGGCGAGGCAGGTGAAAC
>JBFYSG010000107.1:0-3580 GCA_041301835.1 Chloroflexota bacterium
ATTTGGTGAGTAGGTCTTCAGCATCTGCAGCACCTCGTGCACCGGCAAAGTGCCTTTGCCCAGGCCCAGGTGCTCGTCCTCCTGCCCGTGGTTGTCGTGCAGGTGGACATAGCCGATCAGCGGACCGAGGTACTCGATCCATTCGCTGATCTTGGAGCGGGTATTGCAGTGGATGTGACCGATGTCGAGGATGACATCCATGTTGGAGCGGTTGACCGAACGCACCGTGTCGTGCAGAACCTTGGGGTCCAGTTCGAGCACATTCTCCAAGTGGACCTTGATACTGGGATCTTTGCCCGCCAGGAAATCCTGCCAGAACTGCGTGCTGCGCTTGACCCAGCCGGAAGGCTTGCTGGTATGCGGGATGAAGCCGTGGTGCAGGATGAGGTGCCCGGCTCCCAGGGTGACAGCCACCTTGTAACTCTGCTCGATGCGCTGGCGCGCCACATCACTCACCAGATGGTCAAAACTTCCCGGAATGAGGTCTCCGAAGCAGCCGTGCACCGCCACCGGCTTGATGCCAGCGATGGCCTTCTTGTGCTGCTCGACGGATTCAGGAAAGCGCTCGATGTAATAAGGATCATAATAGGCCTGCACCTCGATGCCAGCGCCGTACTGGCGGCATAATGGAGCAGCCAAATCCACCTGGCAGTCATCACAGATCATGAAGGACTTCATCCCTGGCTACCTCCTCGTCCTGCTTCAATGATTGTACCTGAAACCAGCGATCAATACATTTCGACTGCATTACTCGGCAGGCGGCGGACATGCTTCAAGTGCTCCGTCACCTTGCGATCATGCTCCTCGGGGTAATGGAAATTATTATACTTGCTGACGATCCCGGCTGCCTGGCGGAAGAGGGTTCCCATGGCGAAGAGCGCCCGCCATGTGCTGGCTGTTCCTCCACCGGCATAGGTCTTCCTCAACAGGCGCCACTGCCCGGCCGGCAGGTGCTGCTGGAAGTGCTTGCCGTACTTGCCCGGATTGACCCTGAAGCCGGTCTGTACGCCGATCTGCCAGGTCAGCATCTTCATTAATTCCTCGCGTACAGCCTGGTCGAGCATAAAACGGGCGTAAGGGAACTCCCGCCGCCACAATCCTTTTGCCACGTAGGGGCACACCCACCAGAACTCGTTGCAGCAATCCGTAAACGCCTTGGCGGAAGGTTCGGTGGGCAGGTAGCTGCTTTCATCCGGAGGTGGCAGGGGTGGGAGAGCATTGTCTTTATCCAACAGGGTCAGGCTCAGGCTGTCCCGCCCGACCGAAGCACGCATTTCCAGTGGATAGATACCCAGGTCAATGCGGTTCCCGTCGCTGAACTGCATCAGGTAGGTAAAATACCCCTTGTTCTCCGCAGGCGGGTCCTGCATGTCCTCCGGTTCCTGCAGGATCATCAGCTCACCGAAGCGTTCGATCCACGAATAATTATTCCTGAAAGGGTGGGGGTCAGTCACGTAGTAGACGATATCGAAATCCTGGAAGAGATCCTTGCGGGCATGCGGGTTGAGGCGCGAACCGTTCATCACCACCGCCCGAATGCGTTCATCCTCCCTGGCGGTGTCGAGGATGATTTTCATTAACTGTGCTTCGCTGCGCATACCGTTCCCCATCAAGTATAGGTGCCTTCGCCGGGTTGGTCAACCTGGGTTAAATTAAGCGCGAACGGCTGGGTGAGGGGGGCACCCAACCGTTCGCAACTTTATAATACATGAAATACAGGGTTTTTGCAAGTAATAAAATATTAGAGTTTTATCATAATCAAGGCTGTGCCCCGGGCGGGAATTGAACCCACATTAGAGCCTTAGGAGTGCCCTGTTCTATCCGTTGAACTACCGGAGCGCGCAGAAGATTATACCAAAATTCAACCAGGCGGGTCGGGTTATCAAACTTATTAGGGCGGATTTCTTGCTTTCCCATGCCAGAACGACTAAAATGGGTGGCATGATTCCAGAGAAGATCGGTCGCTACGAGATCAAGTCGGAACTCGGACGCGGCGGCATGGCTACCGTCTACCGAGCCGTCGACCCGCGCTCCGAGCGCGAGGTCGCCATCAAGGTGCTGCCGCGCGAGATGCTCCACGATCCTCAGTTCCGCACACGCTTCGAGCGTGAAGCCAAGACCATCGCCATGCTCGAACACCCTGCCATCGTCCCGGTCTACGACTTTGGCGAGGATGACGGGCAGCCCTACTTCGTGATGCGCTACATGACCGGTGGTTCGCTTTCAGACCGCCTGCGCAGTGGACAGTTGACCGTTCCCGAGACAGCCCGGCTCTTTGCGCGCCTGGCGCCTGCCCTGGATTCAGCCCATAAGAAAGGCATCATCCACCGCGATCTCAAGCCCGCCAACATCCTCTTCGACCAGTATGGTGAGCCGTACATTTCCGATTTCGGTATCGCCAAACTGACCGAGGCGCAGGGTTCCGTCACCGGGTCCGCCATCGTTGGTACCCCCGCTTACATGTCCCCCGAGCAGGCACAGGGAAATGCCGTGGATGGGCGCTCCGATGTCTACGGCATGGGCGTCATCCTCTTCGAAGCCCTGGCCGGCCAGCAACCCTTCTCCGGCGACACCCCCATGAGCGTGGTGGTCAAGCACATCACCGACCCGGTCCCGCACATCCTCGATCTCAAGCCTGACCTGCCCGGTGGGGTGGAGAAGATCGTCGAGAAAGCCCTGGCGAAGGACCCGGCTGAGCGTTTCAGCAATTGCCAACTAATGGCTGATGCCCTCGGCACTATCGCCCGCGGCGAGACCCTCTACCTGGGACCCGCCCCGACAGCCAGTCGCATGGCTGCACCCAAGACCCTGATCGCAAGCAAAGGAGCGGGTGGCACCCCCACGCTGATCACCAAGCCGGAAGGCACCGAGGCACCCCGCAAGCGCTCGTTTATTTGGGTAGGGATCCTCCTCAGCATGGTCTTCATTACCGTTGTTGTGGTGGGAGGCATTCTCCTGTTCGGCAACCAGATCCCGCTTGCCACTGCTCCCTCGCCAACGCTTGAGATCGCCCGCCCGACGAGAACCCCCGAACTTCCCGAGCCAACCATCACGGTCGCAGTCCTCCCATCAGAAACCACTGGGACTCCCGAATCCGTCAGCACCGAAACACTCCATCCGGCAGCCACCGAAACGTCCAAACCGGTTCCATCCGGCCTCGGTGGAGCGGATATGATCGCACTGCTCAGCGGGAAGAACCTCTGGACGATGCACCCCGACGGCAGTGAACTGCGGCAGTTGACCTTCGACGGCACGGAGAAGCACAGCCTGGCCTGGTCACCGGATGGCAACAGCATACTCTACATCAGCGGGAAGTGCATCCTGATCGCTGACCTGGCCACCGGAGCCAGCGAGAACCTGACCTGCTTTTTGGCCTCGCGCTACCTGGAAGATCTCGCCATCTCTCCCGATGGCACACAGATCGCCATCTCGATGGACCGTTTACTCTACGTGGTGCCTTACGACATTGAAAAACTGCGCAGCGTGAAAAATCACACCGATCTGAATAACTTGAAAGGATGCTTCACCTTCAAGTCGCTGGCAGTCAAGGCTGTGGTCTGGTCGGATGACAGCAAGAAGA
>JBFYSG010000108.1:0-8448 GCA_041301835.1 Chloroflexota bacterium
GAACACCCGTGCTCGCCGCCCTGTATGGCACGGTGGTCTATGCCGGTAATGATCTACAGACACCCTTCAGCCCGTGGCTGAACTATTACGGCAACCTCGTGATCCTGGAGCATGACGCACCTTTTTATGATCCCCCCAGGGTGTACAGTCTTTACGCGCATCTATCCAGTCTCGAAGTGGAGGCGGGTGACCATGTGGCTGCCGGGCAAAAGATCGGCGAAGTCGGTTTGACCGGCTCCGCTTTTGGCAGTCATCTCCATTTTGAGATCCGGGCGGTCATGAATGATTACGACAGCGTCATCAATCCCGAACTATTCCTGGCACCGCACCGGGATGCCGGCATATCCCGAGGCGTGCTGGCGATCCGCTTTGCAGGCGAAGCACAATCCCGTCCTGCTGTCGAGATCCACCTGCAGTACTACGCGGATGACGATGGCACTGCCGAAGCCTCCTACCTATTCCATACCTACGAGGAAGAGGCGATCACCGGGCATGCCCTGCTCGCTTAAGATGCCGCCCTGGGCGACCTAGTTCCAGGCATGTACCGCATCACATTCATCCTGTCAGGTGTCCTGGTCGAACGCTGGGTTGAGATCGCCCCGGGAAAATTGACACTGACAGAATTCCAGGTGCCTTGATGTTCACGGAACGCGTTTCCCAACTCGAACCCGAGGGGGCATATGCAGTGCTGGCGCAGGCGCGCGCACTCGAAGCTCTCGGGCGGCAGATCATCCATTTCGAGATCGGGCAGCCTGACTTTCCCACCCCGGAGAACATCGCTGCGGCGGGCATTCGTGCCATCCAGGCAGGTCGGACGCGTTACACCCCTCCTGCTGGTACCCCGGAACTGCGCGCCAGGATCGCAGCCTTCGCCGGACGTCAGCGAGGCATGGAGATCAGCCCTGACAGCGTGGTCGTCAGCACAGGTTCCAAACCCGGTCTGTTCTTTCCGACCCTGGCGCTGGTCGCCCCGGGCGATGAAGTGCTTTACCCCGATCCCGGTTTTCCGACATATCCAGCCATGATCCAGGTGGCAGGCGGCATACCAGTGCCAATCCCACTGAAAGAGGCTGGCGGGTTCACGCTGGACATCGAAGCCCTGGCATCCCGCATTTCACCCCGTACGCGCATGGTCATCCTGAACTCGCCTGCCAACCCTACGGGAGGCATCCTGCCGCAGGACGACCTGCGGCACATCGCCCGCCTGGCGCAGCAGTACAACCTGTGGGTGCTCTCCGATGAGATCTATTCCCGGTTGATCTACGCAGATCAGGCGGCGCCATCCATCGCCGCGCTGGACGGCATGCAGTCGCGCACGGTGGTCGTGGACGGATTCTCCAAGACCTACGCCATGACCGGCTGGCGGCTGGGATACATGATCGCCCCGCCATCCCTGGCGGCTCGGCTGGAACTGCTCGTCACCCACGCCACCGGTTGTCCTGCCGAATTCACTCAATACGCCGCCCTGGAGGCGCTGGAGGGTCCGCAGGATTTCCTTGCCGGCGTTTTGATGGAATACCAGCACAGACGCGACCGCATGGCTACCCTCGTGAATAGGATCCCCGGTATCCACGCCCAGATCCCGCAGGGGGCTTTTTACCTCTTCCCCAATGTGCGCGCCTACGGATTATCTTCCAAGGAGATCGCCGCCCGCTTGATCGAGGAAGCCGGTGTCGCGGTGCTGGCAGGCACCGACTTTGGTCCCGGGGGCGAAGGCTACATCCGGTTGGTTTATGCCGTGGCGATGGATCAGATCGAAACCGGGATGGAAAAACTCAAAGACTGGTTCCTTTCCCGGCGTTGATCAAGAAAAAGCCGGGAGTTTTCCTCCCGGCCTATCCATCCTAAGAAGTCGCCTCAATAAATTCCCTGTCTTCCTGTTCGGCGATCAGTATCCCCTCCTTGTCATTGACGCGCGTCAGCAGGTAACCACCCGAGGCAAAAAAGACGATCAGCGACACGATGGCAAGACGGCTTCCGCCCACTGCCGCGCTGACCGCGCCAAAGAGCAGGGGTCCGACCGTCCCGGCGATCTTTTCGGAGATCGAAAAGAACGAGTAGAACTCGGCCGACTTGCTCTTGGGCATCATGCGGCCCATCAGCGAGCGGCTGAGCGCCTGGCTGCCCCCCTGCACGGTGGCAACCGCGAAGCCCAGCGCCCAGAACTGCCATTCCTGGTAGAGGAAATAACCAGCGATGGCGATCAGCGTATAAATGCCCAGGCATAACAGGATGGCAGACTTCGTCCCCATCTTCTTCGCCAGCCATCCAAAGAGGAAGGCAAAAGGCATGGCAACGAACTGGACCATCAAGAGTGTGCCGATGGTCGTGGTGGAACTGAAACCAAGTTCCGTGCCATAGATGGTTGCCATGTAGATGATCGTGCCGATGCCGTTGTTATACAGCCAGAAAGCGATAATGAAGATCAACAGCTGCTTGTATTTGCGTATCTCACCAAATGTATGACCCAGTCGCCCAAAACTGGCTTTTAGCGGGCTGAAACCCTGCTCCTCGCGCCGGATGCGGCGTTCGGGTTCGCGCACGTTGCGCCAAATGGGGATGGTAAACAACAGCCACCAGATGGCAACGGTAATGAAACAGATGCGGGTCATCAGCATGGTCAACTCGTCCTCGCTCCAACCTGCCAGCGAGGGGATCAGGTCCGGCAGCAGTCCCGGCAGGACCATGATCATGGCAAGGTTCACCGCCAGGAGCAAGCCTCCGCCCAAGTAACCCATGGCATAGCCGCGTGAGGATACCTGGTCTATCTCGGATGGTTTCGCCACATGCGGCAGCAAGGAATCATAGAATACATTCGCGCCTGCGAAGCCCACGCTGCCAACGATGAAGAACAGAGAAGCAATGAACCAGTCGCCTGTACCAACGAGGTACAGCAGCGCTGTTCCGGTCACGCCCAGGACGACAAAGATGCTCAACATGCGTTTCTTTGCCCCCAGGAAATCTGCCATTGCCCCCAGGATGGGACCCAGCACCGCCACGATCAGCAGGGCGATCGAGGTCGTGATCGACCAATATACGGTGGCGGTGTTCGCCTGGTCGCTTTGCACGGCTACATTGGCATAATAGACCGGCAGGATCGCCGCCATGATGCTGGTCGCGAAAACCGAGTTCGCCCAGTCATACATCGTCCAGGCTCGGATTGCACGCTTGTGAAGTTTTTCGTCCACGCTGCCTCCAGGGGGTATACAGGATATGTCCTGAATTTGGAACACGCCCGCGTGTCAACAGTTTCGAGTACAATACAGGCGCCTTATAAGTATACACAACTAATCCATTTAGAGGTGCCCCATGTGTCTTGGTATCCCCGCAAAAGTGATCGAACTCTACGAGAAAAATGGCATGAAGATGGCGAAAGTCGATTTCGGCGGCGCGATCAAGGAAGTTTGCATGGAGTACCTGCCGGAAGTACGCCTGGGCGATTACACCATCATCCATGTCGGGTTTGGTTTGTCCATTCTCGATGAAAAGGAAGCCCTCGAGACCATGGAATTGATCAAGCAGATCGGCGCCTTCGACGAACAGGAGAACCGGGGATGAAGTTCCTGGACGAGTATCGGGATGCGGACCTCGCCCGAAAACTGCTCGCCGATATCCAGCGCTCGGTCACCCGACCCTGGTCCCTGATGGAGATCTGCGGTGGGCAGACCCATTCCATCATTCGCTCGGGTCTCGACCAGATGCTCCCGCCTCAGATAACGCTCATCCACGGACCCGGTTGCCCGGTCTGCGTAACCCCGCTGGAATTGGTGGACAAGGCGATCGCCCTGGCCTCCCGGCAGGATGTCATCTTTGCCTCGTATGGCGATATGCTGCGCGTGCCCGGCTCTGCCCGCGACCTGTTCGCGGTCAAAGCCCAGGGTGGCGATGTGCGTGTGGTCTATTCGCCCCTCGATGCGCTGGAACTCGCCCACAAGAATCCCAGCAAGACGGTGGTCTTCTTCGCCATCGGTTTCGAGACGACTGCCCCGGCGAACGCCATGGCAGTCCTGCAGGCGCGCCAGCAGGGTTTGACCAATTTCACTGTGCTGGTCTCGCATGTCACCGTGCCACCCGCCATCGCCTCCTTGATGAGCACGCCCGACCTGGAGTTGAACGGATTCCTTGCCGCCGGGCATGTCTGCACGGTGATGGGTTTCTGGGAATATGAACCACTGGCAGAGAAATTCCATCTGCCGATCGTCGTCACAGGCTTCGAACCTGTGGACATCCTGCATGGCATCCTGGCGTGCATCCGCTGCCTGGAGGCTGGGAAAGTGGAAGTAGTGAACGCCTACGCCCGCTCCGTTTCCCGGCAGGGAAATCAGCCTGCCCAGGCGGTCATCCGGCAGGTCTTCGAGCTCACCGATCGAGCATGGCGTGGCATAGGCGTCATTCCCATGTCGGGTTATCGCCTGCGCGCTGAGTTCTCGGCTTTCGATGCCGAACAGCGCTTCCCGGAAATTCAAACCATCCAAACAAGCGAATCACCCCTGTGCATCAGCGGTCTCGTCCTGCAGGGGCGGAAAAAACCGAATGAATGTCCCGCCTTCGGCAGGGACTGCACTCCGCAGACGCCGCTTGGCGCGACCATGGTCTCCTCCGAGGGTGCCTGCGCCGCTTACTACCTGTATAAACGCTGACAGGAAACCCGATCACAGAAACAGGATCGACCTATGACTGAGTCCCACCCAAACCTCATCTCCTGGACCTGCCCTCCTCCGCTGAAGAATTACCCCACCATCGTCATGGGTCACGGGTCCGGCGGCAGGATGATGGCGGACCTCATACAGCACTTGTTCATGCCCGCCTTCACCAATGAATGGCTGACACAGATGGGTGACTCGACCGTTATCGGGCATTCATCCCTGTTCGATAAGTCGGGGCAGGAGGCGCTGGCTTTCACAACCGATTCGTTTGTCGTCAACCCGCTTTTCTTCCCGGGCGGGAATATCGGCGAATTGGCGATCTACGGCACGGTCAACGACCTTGCCATGCATGGAGCACTACCGCGCTTCATTTCGGCTGGTTTCATCCTGGAAGAGGGTTTGCCTATGGAAACCCTGGGGAACGTCATCCAGGCGATGGCAGAGGCATGCAAACTTGCCGGTGTGCGCATCGCCACCGGGGATACCAAGGTCGTCCAGCGTGGAAAAGGTGACGGCATTTTCATCAACACCGCCGGCATTGGTGTCATCCCGCCAGGCAGGCAGATCAGCCCCCGCAATGCCCTGCCCGGCGATGTTGTCCTGGTCAATGGCACCTTCGGCGATCACAGCATAGCGGTGATGTCGGTGCGCGAGGGGTTGGCGTTTGGCACCACGATCCGGTCTGATGCCGCCCCGTTGAACGGATTGGTGGAAAATATGCTCTCTGCCTCCTCCAACGATGCCAGCCCAAGCGTGCACTGCCTGCGCGATGCCACCCGGGGAGGCCTGGCAGCCGTTCTGAATGAACTGGCGACTGCCTCCAGCGTCGGCATTGATATCGATGAAACCCGGGTCCCCGTCCGCCCGGAGGTCAGGGCAGCTTGCGAGATGCTGGGCTTCGACCCCTTTCACCTTGCCAACGAAGGGAAACTGATCGCGATCCTGCCTGCAGAGTCTGCCGAGGCTGTCCTGGCTGCCATGCAGGCGCACCCCTCCGGCAGGGAATCCGCCATCATTGGGCATGTCGTGACAGAACACCCCGGCATGGTTACCGTGAAAACAACCATCGGCGGCAAGAGGATCCTCGACCTGCCCGCTGGCGAGCTGCTGCCCAGGATCTGTTGAGAGGATGGACTCGTTACGCGCTCAATTCCGGCAGCATCAACCAGGTTCCGGGCTTGCCCGGGTGTTCCCCCTGTGCGGCTTTCCCGCCTCGTAAAAGTCCTCCTGCTGTCCGTTCGACGATCTCCTTAGACCAGCCAAATAGATTTGCAATCTCCCGGTTGCGCACCGCACCGACTGAATGCAGCAATAGCTCGGTCATTTTAAGGCGCGCCTCTGCCTCGCTGATCGGGCGCGCCTGCTCCGCCAAATCGGGGAAATGCCGGCTGGTCAGGTCGTAACGGTAGGCATACCGCCATGCCCCTGCCTGGGCGATCCCTACCGGCAAAACCTTGAAATCTTTTTGCAGATCCTCCATGCCGCGGTTAAAAACCGCATCACCCGCATGGAGCAGGCGCGCCTCCTTGCGCAGGTCTATCGTGTTCAACGAGCCTTTTTCCAGCAGGGTATCATAGATCTGCCTGGCAGTCAGGGAGAGACGGCCTTCGCGATAGGCAATGAGGTGATCTTCCTCCATTGAGCCATAATTCTCGGAAAGCGCATAGAAATAAGGAGCGATCGGCAGGGAGATGAAGGTGGCTTTCCGCCGCAGGACCTTGGCATAATACCAGATGCGCTGATCCAGGGATGCATCCTTCCAGCCCCAGGTGACATGCCCCGGATCGTCATGTGCCTCCGCCACAAGACGGTCACCCGCTGTGGCAGTCCAGAGGGAAGGCAGGTCCACGCCTGCGATGGGCCAGAAGAATATGAAACCGCGCTCATTGACGAATTCCAAAGCCTGCGCCGGATTTTTCACCCGCGCACGCGGCAAAAGCCGGTAAGCGCTCTGACGGTGCGCCTGCAGCCGTTTCAGGTCGATCGTGGGCATGTCGAGATTCTACCAAATCTTCAGCCATCCCAGCGTGTTAGAGGATATGACCGGAGATATTGCCCGTTTGATAGGTAAAAACTACCGACAGATCATTGTCAGGCAAGGCGAGAATGTGCTATCCTTAAGGAAGGATGATGACCACTGATATCGCCGTATTGAGCGAATCGCTCGTGGATGAACTGGTGGGCGCGGTGGGATTGCCCAAGACCGCCTTCTGGCACAACCTGGTCTGGACATTCACCCACAAGATCACCAGCCGCCTGGCATCGCTCGGCGTAACCTTTGACCGTATCATTGCCGACCGGGGCTTGCCCGAAGGGAGCCGCTGGGCGCTTACCCATTTTTGCCATCCGATCACGGCGCGCGGCAGTGAAAACATCCCCGCCACCGGACCCTTGTTGATCGTCTCCAACCACCCCGGAACCTATGATGCCCTGGTCATCTTCTCCAGGTTCATCCGCAGGGATATCCACTGGATCGGTTCGGAGATCCCTTTCCTTGAAAAACTACCCAACCTCCACGGGCATATCTACTTTACCTCGCGCAGCAATGCCATGAACCGCATGGCTGTAACGCGCGCGGCCATACGCCACCTGCGCTCGGGTGGGACCCTGCTTTACTTTGGCGCCGGTCATCGTGAACCCGACCCGGCGGTCTATCCGGATGCCGGGAAAATGATGGACAATTGGCTCCCGGGGATCGATTTCTTCATCAAGCATGTCCCTGGAGTGCGCCTGCTGCCCACCGTGGTCAGCGGGGTGGTGTCGGCAAAATGGTCCCGCCATCCCATCACCCTCCTGCGCCGGAAACAGATCGATAAACAGCGCCTGTCAGAATTTGGACAGGTCATCACACAGCTGCTTGCACCGGGCAGGTTGATGCTCTCACCGTTCATCTCATTCGGTGGGGCTCTCACTGCATCCGAATTGCAGGAACGGTACCGCTGCGACTTGCTGCCTGCCATCATCGCCCTTGAAAAAGCCCTGTTGATCGAACACTGTCAACAATTTGGAGGCACACCCGGCTTATGAACCTCGAAAAAGAGATCCAGCGCATGAGCAGGGATCTCACATTTGATATCCTGAACGCCTTCGGCTTGCCAGGGACCGAGGCATGGCGCCGGCGGATCGGACCGTTCTTCGACCGGGCGACGTGCTATCTCTCCCGCATCGGCCTGGTGTTCGACCGCCTTATCGCAGAGACCAGCCTGCCCAGCGCGGCGGAGTGGTTGCTTACACACTGGTGCCGCGGGATCGTTGCCCGCGGGCAGGAAAATGTACCCACCCAGGGACCCCTGCTGGTCATCTCCAATCACCCCGGCGCCTACGACGCCATCGTCATCGCCGCGAAGTTAAAACGATCCGACCTGTGCATCATCGCTTCGGACCTGCCTTTCCTGCACTACCTGGATAATCTCAACCGGCGGATCTTCTACATCCCCATCAACAAGAATGACATCAGCCATCGCATGACAGGCATGCTCTCCGCCATGCGCTACCTGAGGGATGGCGGAGCCGTTCTCCTGATGGGCAGCGGCACCATCGATCCCGACCCGGCGGTCTATCCGGGAGCCGCCGCCTACATCCAGCGCTGGACCGAAGCCACCAGCCTGTTCCTGCGCCATGTCCCGCAAATGCGCATCCTGCTCACTTCGGTCAGCCACATCGTAACACCTGCATGGGCGCGCCATCCGCTCACCTGGCTCCGGCGGGGGAGCATGGAGAAGCGGCGCATCGCCGAATTTGGGCAGGTTCTTCAACAACTTTTGTACCCGGGCAGTCTATTTGCCTCACCGCGCCTCAGTTT
>JBFYSG010000109.1:0-2925 GCA_041301835.1 Chloroflexota bacterium
GCTCTTGCTCAAGGTATAATCACATCCGAGGAAAATACTTATGTACATGCGACGCGCGTACAAGGTCCTGCTGCTCGCGGCTGCCTTGCTGATCCTCTCCACCACCGCCTATGCCTTTGCCGCCTCCAACACGGTCCTTGTCAGCAACGCCGGTGACGGCTCCCAGGTCATCAGCGGGTACACGGTCACCAACGTGCACTACAACCTGAACACATCCGACCCCGCCAGTATCGACAGCCTCACGTTCACCATCAGCCCCGCTTTGCCGGCTGGCGGCACAGTCACCGTTCAACTGGTCAGCGCCGGCGCCTGGTATGCCTGCTCGGTCTCGGGCGGCACCAGCGTGACCTGCACCACCGCCGGGGCTACCGCCTCCGGTTCGAACAACCTGCGCATCGTCATAGCCCAGTGACCGATCTGGGACCGATCCCGGGCAGGTTTCACCCTGCCGTGCGGAGCACCCGGTTATGAAAATGTACTGGCGCTGGTCACAGGCTGTCTTGATGGCACTCCTGCTGGTTGCGGCGGGTGCCATCTGGGTCGCCTGCGCCCCCGCCCAGGTTGGGGGCAAGGCAAGTTACGTCATCATCAGCGGCGTCAGCATGGAACCCCACTTCCATTCCGGCGACCTGGTGATCGTGCAGCAGGCTTCAGCCTACCGGGTGGGCGATATCGTGGCTTACCGCAATGCGGATATCGGAGGCAATGTCTTCCACCGCATCGTGGGGCAGGAACTCGGGCGCTTCATCCTGCAGGGCGACAACAACGGCTGGCTCGACTCGTATCAGCCCACCCGGGATGAGATCATCGGTACATTATGGGTCCACCTGCCGCAGGTCGGCAAAGCCGTTCGCTGGGTGCGCGTCCCGCTGAACATGGCATTCACGGTGGGCATCCTTGGAGGTGTGGTCATGGCAAGTACGCTCCTCGATACCCCTGAGCGCAAGGGCAGTAAGAAAAAGAAGAAAACCCAGGCTCCGGCCGGCAGGTCGGGATTCCTGGAGTACGCCTTCTTCGGTCTGGGGTTCCTGCTGCTCGCATCGCTTGCCCTCGGCATCTACGCCTTCACCCACCCCGTCTGGACGGATGCCGACCCCATCCCTTATGAACACCAGGGCACTTTCTCCTACACCGCCACCGGCGACCCGGACGTCTACGACACCCGCACCATCCAGACCGGCGAACCGATCTTCCCGGCCCTGACCTGCAGCCTCAACCTGCAGTTTGCCTACACCCTCTCGGCAGAGCAGCTCCAGGTGACAGGCGGCACCTACCGGATCATCGCGCAAGTCAGCGAAAATAAAAGCAACTGGCAGCGCACCCTGCCCATCGAAGCAGAGACCGCCTTCAGCGGCAGTTCCTTCCTGGCTGATTTCAACCTCAACCTCTGCCAGGTGGAAAGCCTGGTGGAGACCATGGAGACGACCACCGATTTCCATCCCGGCACCTACACCCTGACGGTCATCCCCACGGTCATCATCCAGGGTGACTTCGCCGGGCAAACGTTCCAGGACACCTTCTCGCCCGTTCTAACCTTCCGCTTCGATAATTTGCTTTTCTACCTGGACGGTCTCGATTCTGCGGCAGACCCCCGTCACCCGGTCAAGATGGGCATGCTGGCAGACCCCAACCCGGTGCCCACCCTGCTCTCCCTGTTTGGATTGAAATTCAAGGCTGGTTCCCTGCGTGTCGTCTCCATCGTCGTCTTCATCCTTGCCACCGCGGGCAGCCTGCTGCTTTGGGATCACCTCTCCCGTACCGCCCGCAGCGACCCCCGGACCTATATCGAGATGAAATATGGCGGCATGTTGGTCAATGTCAGCGGCAGGGACCCCGGGCTCTCGCCGCACCCGCTCGAGGTTGCCAGCATCGATGAACTGGCGAAGATCGCCGAGCGCAACAATGTCATGATCCTCCACGAGCAAAAGGATTCCACGCACCTCTATTATGTCAACGCTGACGGCAAGACCTACCGTCACGCCCTGCCGGGGGGAGACTCACAGCCTGCCGTCAAACGGACTGCCAGGCGGAATCCACGCAAGGAGGGCGACAAGTGAGGCTGCGGAATTTCATCAAGCTCCTGCTGGTTGCCATGCTGGTGCTGGTCGTCATCAGCATCGGTTCTGCCAGCACCGCTTCGGTCACCGTCCCACCCACGAACCTGGAAGACTCCTCGCAGGGCGTCGCGGCAAATGAACTCAAACCAGCCATTTGCGCCGCCCTCGACCTGACCGCCGTCCTGGTCTGCCCGCCCAACTGCACGGGCACGGATGCCAGCGAATTGATCCTCGGAAGCACGAGCGCCGAGACCATCTACGGCGGCGGCGGCGACGACTGCATTCTCGGCGGCGGCGGTCGAGACCTTATGTACGGGGACGGCGGCACCGATGTCTGCTATGGCGGACCCGGGAATGACCGCTTCATGCCCCCCTCTTCTCCCACCTGCGAGACCAGGATAGAATGAACGCAGAGGGTGGACTTCCACCCTCTTCTCTTTTCCCGACCAGGATCGGCAGGGGGTAACACGCCGCGGCTGTTTACGGACCACCAACCCTGCTCTAGCATTTTTTTAACACCCCGCATACATTTTTTAAACATTCGGCGGGTATAGTACGGCTGTCTGTGCAGGACAACTACTTTCAAAAAGGAGGTTCATGATGTCCAATCTTACTCGTTGGGAGCCCATGCGCGAAATGATGACCCTGCGCGAAGCGATGAGCCAGCTGTTCGACAGCGCGTTCACCCCCCCGCGCGGCTCCGAGAGAGCCTCCATCATACCCGCCGTCGATCTGTATCAGACCGCGGACGAGGTTGTGGTGAAGGCAAACCTGCCCGGGATCAAGCCGGAGGAGGTGCAGATCTCGGTGACCTCCGATGTGCTCACCCTGCGGGGCGAGTACAGGGAAGAGGTCAAGCAGAAGGAAG
>JBFYSG010000112.1:0-2995 GCA_041301835.1 Chloroflexota bacterium
CGACGCTCTTCCGATCTAACCCAACTCTTGCGGAACGCTCGCCGGGTCACCATGTCGCCTGCTGGATCGATACCAGTACCGGGAGAGCCTTATGAACACTGTGGCACAACCGCTGGTACAAGTTGAAAACCTGGTCAAGCACTTCCCCGTAACCCAGGGGCTTGTGTTCCAGCGCACGGTCGGGAGCGTGCGCGCGGTGGATGATATTTCTTTCACCATCCACTCGGGCAAGACGCTTGGTCTGGTGGGAGAATCGGGCTGCGGAAAAACTACAGCAGGCCGGACGATCCTTGGGCTGTATCCAGCCACTTCAGGCAGGATCCTGTTCAATGACCAGGAGTTGATACAACTTGAGCAAAGAGCAACATTGCATCAGCGCTTAACCGGTCTATGCACAGTTTCAGCCGCAGTGGCGACTGGCGTTCCTGCCGGATTCGTTTCAACACGTCTGGGCGGTGGTTTTTTTGTAACCTCCGCAGCATGCGCAGCCTCTGCTCTGGTCGGGGGCATCGCTGGAAATCTGATTGCAACGAAGGCACTGAGACTCGATTCTGGCAAGTATGTCCAACGAATGCGCCGGCAGATGCAGATGATCTTTCAAGATCCGTATGCATCCTTGAATCCGCGCTGGACCGTGAATGCCATCGTTGGCGAACCCCTCCGCGTTCACAAGATCTTGAAAACCGAAAAAGAACGCACAGACCGCGTCCAGCAACTCATGGAATTGGTCGGACTTAGTCCCCGGCAGATCAATCGTTTTCCCCACGAATTTTCAGGCGGTCAAAGGCAGCGCATTGGAGTAGCTCGCGCCCTTGCGTCTGATCCGAAATTCATCGTCTGCGACGAACCCATCTCGGCGCTCGATGTTTCCATCCAGGCTCAGGTGGTCAACCTGCTGGAGGAACTGCAGGATAAATTCAGCTTGACCTATTTATTCATTGCCCACGATCTGAGCATGGTCCGTCACGTGTGCGACGATGTGGCAGTGATGTACCTGGGTAAGATTGTGGAATTAGGCGGCAAAGACGAGTTGTACGAACATCCCCTGCACCCTTACTCACAGGCGCTGATCTCCTCTGCGCCGATTGCTGATCCACATTCCGCCCGTAATAAGAAACGCATCCTGCTCGAGGGCGATGTGCCCAGTCCTTTAAACCCACCGTCGGGCTGCCGCTTCCATACCCGTTGCCCCATAGCCGTTCCTCAATGCAAGGTGGACGAGCCAGCCCTCAGATCGGTTGGCACAGATCACCAGGTTGCTTGCTGGTTGGTAAAATAAACTAGCGGGGTTTCTACCACCTCTTGACCTTCTGCCAGACACGTTCTCATTCCCGCGGCATGGGCATCAGATACCAATCCAGGAAACGCTCGATGCGTCCGTAGGCATCCATCTGTGTGGCTCGCCGCAAGAATCCGTGTGATTCTCCGGAATAGGTTTTATATTCAAAGGTCTTATCTGCATGGCGTAATGCCTCCACCCAGTCTTCGGAGGCTTCGGGTGGCACAATATCATCTTCAAGCCCATGAAGGATCAACACGGGACTTTGGATGTTTTCAACTTGATAGATTGGGGACCCATCGTAGTACACATCCCGATTCTTGGCAGGATGTCCGATCATCTTTTCGGTATAGTAGCGTAATTCGCGAGAACTTAATGCCCAGGAGGTTTCAAGATGGGCATCACCAAATTTACTGATCCCGCAAGCAAACAGGTAATCCGGATCGCGCGCCAGGCAGCAAGCCACCATGTACCCCCCATAACTCGCCCCATAGATCGCGATCCGCTCCGGCGTGACCCAATCCAAGGCTGCAAGGTAGCGAGCCCCTGCCAGGCAGTCCTGCATATCCCCCTGACCCCATTGTCCGTAGTTGGCTTGTTCGAACTCGATCCCAAACCCTGTTGACCCTCTATAATTCGGCATGACAAAGGTATATCCTTTGGCAAGCAAGTATTGGGTCAAACTATCCCACTCATAATAGTATTGTGAGGATGGACCCCCATGCGGATATAAGACTGCCGCGCCGTTGGGATGAGTTGGTTTAAATAAAAGCGATGGTATCTCAAGTTTATCCTTGCTTTTATATTTCACCGCTTCCGGCATGATCAGCGGTAAGTGATTGAATGCAGGCAAGGACGAAAAGGTTAATTGAGTTTCCTGCCCTCCAGGCAACGAAATCCGGTAGATATCCGCGGGCTTGATCGGGTTTTCAAATTCCACCGTCAAGGACGAGCCATCCGGGATCCATTGAGGACGCGAATATACACCATTGTCCTTTCGGAGATACCGTGTTTCTCCGGATGAGATATCCAGGACACCGAGATCTAACATCCCGCCGCGGTTGACAGTCACCGCGATCTGGTTTCCATCCGGTGACCAGGAAGGTTCAGAAACATCCGCTCCCAGATGGGTCAACCGCCGTAAACCATCACCCTTTGGATTCACGAGCCAGATCTCATCGAACCCCGTCCGTCCGGAAATGAACATGAGCCTGATTCCATCCGGAGACCAGCGCGGCCAGATGTTCTTCTGGTCGGGGGCGCCAGCCAGGATCCGCGTCTGACCGGTTCGCACCTCCACAATGCGGACGTCGCGGCGGTTGGGATCCCCCCGAGGATCGAAGGTATAGGCTACCAGATCGCCATCGGGAGAGGGTACCGCCTCGCGGACATCTCCTGCTTCGGTGACCAGAGACCGGGGCCAAGAACCCGTTCGGTCTGTGATCAACAATTGGACCGTCTCATCACGTTCCACCATCACAAGGAGATGAAAACTGTCCGGCATCCAGGATGACGCATAACTCTCGCTGCTGAAACTGGATATCTTGCACGGTAATCCCCCATCCAGGGGAACGACATAAACCTTTCGCTCCATGGTAAATGCCAGCCACTGACCGTCGGGAGACCAGCGCGGGACTTCATCATCCCAATAAGCCACCGGGGGGCGTCGGGTTGACAATCTCCGAGGCCACCCTCCCTGGATAAGATCGGAAGAGC
>JBFYSG010000113.1:0-2777 GCA_041301835.1 Chloroflexota bacterium
GCTCTTCCGATCTGACGCTCTTCCGATCTTGATAACACTTGCATGTAAAGGGAGGCACCCATGAAACTCCGCCTGATGGCTTCTTTCCTGCTGGTCGCGATGATGTTCGCGCTGACGACCAGCGCCCAGGCACAAACGTATTTATTCAGCCTGGACGAGGAGATCGTGAACGTCTACTGGAATGAGGACGGGACGGTCGAGGTGGACTATATCTTCGCGTTCAGCAACAGCCCGAGCGCCGACCCGATCGACTTCGTGGATGTCGGCATGCCCAACGCCAGTTTTGACTGGAATTCGATCAGCGCGGATGTGGACGGCACGCCTGTGGGGATCTCCAGCGATTTCTACGGCGAGGGCGGTTATGGTTTTGCCGTCGACCTGGGCTCGCTTGCCATCCAGCCCGGGCAGAGCGGGCAGGTGCATGTGCACGTGGGACGCATCAGCAACATGCTCTACCCGGATGACGACGAGCCGGATACCTATGTCAGCGGGGAATACTCGCCCACATGGTTCGGCTCGCAGTACGTCAGCGGTTCGACCCATGTGATGGTCACCTTCCACCTGCCGGCGGGTGTCCAGCCGGAGGAGGCACGCTATCACCCGGCGCGCGGCGGCTGGCCCTGCGCCAGCGAACCGCAAGCCGCCTATGACCAGACCGACCGCATCACCTACACCTGGGACTGCCCCACCGCCGATGGTCACAGCCAGTACACCTTCGGGCTGTCCTTCCCCGGCGTGTATGTTCCGCCTGAAGCCGTGGTTACCACGCCGCCAGCCCCCGCCTTTGACCTGGGCAGCACGATCGGCGGCATCGTCGCCTGGTTCTTCAGCAGTTTCTCCACCTTTGCCTTCTGCGGCTGTTTCGGCTTGATCTTCGTCGGCGGTCCGGTCCTGGCGGCGATCAACGAGCGCAAACGCAAACTGCAGTACATGCCGCCCAAGATCTCCATTGAAGGGCATGGCATCAAGCGCGGCTTGACCGCTGTGGAAGCCGCCATCCTGATGGAACAACCGCTTGACAAGGTCATGACCATGATCCTGTTCGGCGTGGTCAAGAAGAACGCCGCCGAGGTGGTCAAACGCGACCCGCTGGCATTGAAACTCAGCGACCCCCTGCCGGCAGACCTGCATGAGTACGAAAAGGACTTCCTGACCGCCTTCACCAAGGCAGTGCCCGGCGACCGGCGCAAGGACCTGCAGGAGATGACCGTAAGACTGGTCAAAGCGGTCGGCGACAAGATGAAAGGCTTCAGCCGCTCCGAGACCACCACCTATTACAAGAGCATCATGGAGCGCGCCTGGGCGCAGATCGAAGCCGCCGGTACGCCCGAAGTGAAGGGACAGTTATACGAGGAGGCGCTCGAGTGGACCATGCTGGACAAGCAGTACGATGAGCGCACGCGGCGCGTCTTCACCGGTCCGGTGATCATGCCCATGTGGTGGGGGAATTACGACCCCTCCTACCGCCCGGTCTCCGCGGGCAGGGGCATCGCCCCCAAGATCTCGGTGCCCGGGGCATCCATCAGCGGCGGGCGCGTCAGCGTCCCCGGGGCAGCGTTTGCCGCCTCGGTGGTCGGCAACGTGCAAGCCTTCTCCAGCCGCATCCTGGGTGACGTGAGCACCTTCACCTCGGGCATCACCAACCGCACCAATCCGCTCCCCAAGACCAGTTCAGGCGGCAGCTTCAAGCACGGTGGTGGCGGCGGGGGCGGGCGCAGCTGCGCCTGCGCCTGTGCCTGCGCCGGGTGCGCCTGTGCCTGTGCCGGCGGCGGTAGGTGAGCGTATCTGCCCTCTGATGGGACCGGCATGCTGAAACGGTTGTTCCTCCCGCACCCTGCCCTGCCGCAGCCTGCCTCCGGGCTGTACCATTACCGCCGCACCCGCGGCGAGGAACAGGCGCGCATCCACCTGCGCCTCGATCCGGGCGGGACCGGGACATTGATCGTCAATTCCAGCCGCATCATGCACCTCAACCCCACCGCGGCATTGATGGCTTACCTGCTGCTGGAACAGGTCGAAGAAGAGCGGGCGGTGCGCACGGTCCAGAAGCAGTACCGCGTCAACCGCATGGAGGCGCTCGCCGACCTGCAAACCCTGGACGGACAGCTGGAGGAACTCCTGCGCCCGGATGGCGCCTGCCCGATCCACGACCTGGAACTCGAGACCCTTGCCCCCTTTTCGGCGCGCCCCACCGCCCCGTACCGACTCGACCTGGCGCTGACCTACCGCTGCAACAACGACTGCGCCCACTGCTACAACGTGACACATCCGCAGCCCGGTCAAAGCGACGGCGAGCCGGGATTGACCACCCGCCAGTGGAAGGCTGTGCTGGATAAAGCCTGGGCGCTGGGCATCCCGCACATCATCTTCACTGGCGGGGAACCCACCCTGCACCCCGACCTGCCCGAACTGGTCGCCCACGCCGAGCAGAACGGGCAGATCACCGGGCTGAACACCAACGCCCGCCGCCTGGCGAATGCCGCCTACGTCAACGAACTGGTCGCCGCCGGGCTCGATCACGTCCAGATCACGCTCGAATCGGGTGAAGCGGACGTGCACGATGCCATGGTCGGGGCGGGCGGTGCCTTCCCGCAGACCGTGCAGGGCATCCGCAACGTGCTCGCCACACGCCTGTACGTGATGACCAATACCACCATGCTGCGCACGAACTATGCCAGCCTACCCCGGACGCTCGATTTCCTGGCAGAACTGGGCGTGCCCACCGTCGGGTTGAACGCGCTCATCCATACCGGGCGCGGCGCCAGCGTGGATACCGG
>JBFYSG010000115.1:0-5732 GCA_041301835.1 Chloroflexota bacterium
ATTCGGCTTTTTCGATCAGTCCCAGGATGTCGCCCATCCCGAGGATCCTGGAAGCAAGACGCTCGGGTTGGAACGCTTCGAGAGCATCCAGCTTCTCGCCGGTGCCGATGAACTTGATCGGCACGCCTGTTACCGAGCGGATGGAGATGGCGGCGCCGCCGCGCGAATCGCCATCCAACTTGGTCATGAAGAGACCCGTCAGCGGGATCGCCTGCTTGAAGCCCTCGGCAACATGCAGGGCTTCCTGCCCGATCATCGCATCCACCACCAGCAGGATATCATCCGGTTTGACCGCCTGCACGATCGCCCCCAGTTCAGCCATCAGCACCTGGTCCAGCTGGGAACGACCTGCCGTATCCACGATCATGACCGAATAACCGCCCTTGCGGGCGATCTCAAAAGCTTCCCGGGCAAGGTCAGGCGGTGCCAGGTCCGTATTGATATGCACCTGGATGCCAACCTGTTCGCCCAGGATCTTCAGTTGCTCGATTGCCGCCGGGCGGTAGGGATCGCCCGCAACCAGCAGGAGACGTTCGCCTGCCGCGCGTAATTTTTGCGCCAATTTCCCGACAGAGGTGGTTTTCCCCGATCCCTGCAAACCCACCAGCATGATCGTGCGCGGCTTGATCCCGGCAAGGTTCAAGGGTGCAGCCTCACCCAGCGTGGCGATCAACTCCTCGTTGACGATCTTCAGTACCTGTTGGCCCGGGTCGAGGGCTTTGGATACCTCAGATCCGATCGCCCGGGCACGCACACGGGCAACGAAATCCTTGACCACGCCGTAATGAACGTCCGCTTCCAACAGGGCAAGCCGGACTTCACGCATGGCGCCATCCACATCGGCTTCAGATAACTTCCCGCGGCGGTTAAGTTGCTTGAAGAGTTGGTTTAATCGTTCTGTCAGGGTTTCAAACATGCATCTTCTTCATATAATATCGATTAAAGAGGCCAGATTTTAGTCCAGAACAGGTCAGTGGTCAAGTGCATGCCCGTAACGAATCGCCAGCCGGGGGTTTTATTCCACGGAATCGGTTTATACCCTGCCAAAGGAGGCGTTATGTCGAAAGTTGCGATCATCACTGATAGTACGGCTTATTTGCCCGATGCGCTGGTTAAATCCTTCAGCCTCACGGTGACCCCCCAGGTTTTGATCTGGGGTGAAGAAGTCTTTCAAGACGGTGTGAACATCATGCCGGATGAGTTTTACCGGAAGTTGAAACACGCCAAGATCATGCCCACCACATCCCAGGTTGCCATCGTGGATATGAAAGCCGCGTATGAAAAACTATTGGATGCCGGCTACGATGTGCTGGGTATTTTCCTCTCATCTAAACTCTCCGGTACCATGCAATCCGCCATCCAGGCGCGGGAAATGCTGCCCAAGGCGGCGGACAAGATTGCCATCGTGGATTCGCTTTCGACATCCATGGCGATGGGTTTCCAGGTGATGACCGCGGCGCGTGCCGCGCAATCAGGAGCGAGCCTGGAGGAATGCCGCCAGTTAACAGAGAGATCCATCGAGCACACCGGGGTCTTCTTCGTCGTCGACACCCTCGAGTTCCTGCACCGCGGTGGTCGGATCGGCGGAGCGCAAGCATTGCTTGGCTCGGCTCTGAATATCAAGCCCGTGCTGACCCTGGTGGAAGGGCGGATCGAGACGGCAGACAAAGTGCGGACGAAGAGTAAAGCCATCGAACGCATGGTCGAACTGGTAACCGAAAAGATCGCCGGACGCAGCCCGGTCAGGCTTGCAACACTGCATGCCAATGCAGAATCCGACGCGCGCCAGCTCCTGGAAATGGCTGGAGGCCGATTGAATGCCGTGGAAAAGATCCTCTCCAGCGTCAGCCCGGTGATCGGCACCCATACCGGTCCGGGGACTGTGGGGCTTGCCTTCATGGCAGGGATGTAAACAAGTTCACCCAGCAGCACCAGGGTTCAGCCGGTTGGCTGGACCCTTTTTTTCTGTCACCCTGGCTCTAATGGCACAATCCTGTGAAATAAGGTATAATCCGCCTTCGGCGAAATTTCAGAAATCTGGAGTGGAACAATGGAAACCGCGAACGCGGCGCTGGATAATGCGCTGCAACCTAAAGCAAGACTGACAGGCAAAGTCATTAAAACCACCATCGCAGGGGCAGTTCTGGATATCGGTCAAAAGATACCAGGCGTTGTCCATATCTCACAACTCAGCAAGGACGCTGTCAACCGGGTGGAAGATGTGGTCCATCTTGGGCAGGTCGTGGATGTCTGGGTGCGCCGCGTGCGCGAAGACCGCGTCGAACTGACCATGGTCCAGCCGCTGGGTTTGGAGTGGAAAGAGATCGAACCCGACATGTTGGTGAAGGGCAAGGTTGTTCGACTGGAACCCTATGGAGCCTTCGTGGAGATCGGCGCCGAGCGCCCCGGCATGGTGCATGTCAGCGAGATCTCCCATGACTATATCAAGAATCCTTCCGAGGTCCTCAAGGAAGGCGATGAGATCGAAGCCAAGGTGCTGGATATCGACCGCCGCAAGCGGCAGATCCGCTTGAGCATCAAAGCCACCCTGCCGAAACCCGAGGAAGTGCTTGCCGAGGTCAACAAGAGCGAAACGCCAAAGAACAAGCCAAAGCGCGGCAGCAAGAAAGAGGAAACTGCCGCAGAGCCCGAGTCCAGGGAACCGGAATTGACTTCCTTCCAGCTTGCTTTCCAGATCGCACAGCAGCGTGCCGAGAAGAAGAGCTCACCCGGTAGATCGAAGACCAACAAGTCCAATATCAGCAAGGACAGCGAAGACATCTTCGACCGCACCCTGAAGAATCGGATCACCAAAGAATAGCAGCGCTCTGACCAGACTAAAGTAAAAAAACCGCCCTCATTCGTACATGAGGGCGGTTTACCTTATCCATTCCTGCCAGATGTATTAATAGACCTGACCTTTGTCCTGCATCTCCTTGAGGAATTTTTCCCGGTTCGCCGAGCGGGCGGTCTTACCACTGGAGGTCTTGACCAGCCAGGGGGCTTTCACCAGGTGGACATAGCGCAAGGCTACCGCAGAGCCGCGTGTCACCGTGGCGCGGATATCATCGGCGATCTTCTGGCGTTCCAGCGCGTCATCGCAATCCACTTCGGCAACCATGACGACATCCTCGGTACCGGTGGATTCATTATAGATCCCAAAAGCCGAGGCGCGCCCCGGGTGGACTCCCGCTACTTCATACGCCAGTAGTTCCAGGTCTTGCGGGTAAATGTTCTTGCCGCCTACGATGATCAGGTCCTTTTTCCGCCCGGTGATGTAGAGCACCTCGTCCACGGTATAACCGTAATCGCCGGTGAGATACCAATCGCCAATGAACACCTTGGCGGTCAGGTCGGGGCGGTGATAATAGCCGGTCAACATGCAGTCACTTTTCAGTGCCACCTCGCCCACGTGACGGTCGGGCAGGTCGTGCCCCTTGCTGTCCACAATGCGGATATGGCTGTTCGGTATCGTTTTACCGGTGCCGACCATGCGGATGCTGGCTTGACCGGGTTCCGCCAGCCGGGCGATCTTCCTGGTTTGCAGGGAATCGCGGTCGATATCCTCGTAGATGACCGGTTCATCGATCCCGCCCTGCACGATGGCAAAGACGTTCTCAGCCATGCCGTACGAAGTGACCAGGGCTTCATAGCGGAATCCGTAAGGTTTGAAGCGTTCATAGAACGCCTGATGAGATTCCCATTTGATGGGCTCGGCGGTGTTGGTGATGGCGCGCCAGGATGAAAGGTCCACACCCTCCATATCCCGATCCCTGACCTTTTGCGCGCAGAAGTTATAGGCGAAATTCGGCAGCCAGGAGAGCGTGCCGCGGAATTTGGAGACCGCCTGGAACAGGCGATACGGTGCACGCACCCAATCGAACGGCGACATGAGCACCAGGTGATTACCCATCAGGATCGGCAGGAGCCAACAGGCGATGAGCCCCATATCATGGTACAACGGCAGCCAGGAGACGATCACATCCTCCGGGGTCAGGTGAATGGCTTGGGCATAATTGTTCAAATGGTTCAGAATAGCCTGATGCGACAGCGCCACGCCTTTTTGAAGGCCGGTCGTTCCGGAGGAGTGCTGGAGTATGGCGATATCCTCCGGCTTGCGCTGGAAGCCGCCAAAGGAGGTCATATCAGGGTCCATCGGACCGTGCACCCGGTCGGTAACGATCACATTCTTGACCGAATCTTCGCCCGGTTTCAGCGCGGCACGCACCTCCGCCTCAAATTCCGGGTAGGTGATGATCGCGGTAGGCGTGGTGACTTCGACCAGCGCCGCCAGCTCTGCCCGGTACTTTTCAGGGAGCAATTTCTCGGTCAGGAAGGGCATGATGGAGGGGATGGCGCCGTGGAGCAGAGCGCCAAAGTGGGCATACAGCACATCCACGCCGTGCTGCAGGATGAGCGTGACAACATCACCTGGCACCACGCCGTTCTCGGTGTAGGTTTTAATGTAGCCTGCCGCGCCGCGAAAGAGTTCACGATAAGTGATCGGCAGATCGGGTTTTCCCGGCTGCAGGATCGTGACGCAGGTCCTTTCAGGGGTCTTTTCGTAATGTTCTTTTAAGATGTCGGAAAAAGTGGGCATGTAGGAAATCTCTCGTGATGGAATGGATTTAACCTGGTTTCCTGGCTTGGATGAAGGCTGCCAGTTGGTTCAAATTGTCAAAGGTGCTGGCATTGAGCTCCGAATCGTCGATGCGAACACCGAACTGATCTTCTACGAACAATCCAAGGTCAACAAGATGAAAGGAATCGATCAGCCCGCTGGATAAAAGCGCTTCCGCCGGGTCGATGGTCCGGTTGGGTTGTTTCATGATCTCAACCGTGATGTACTTCGTCAGAACAGACAGGATGTCATCATTCACGTGAAACTCCTTGATGTACAGGATGCAAACGGCTTATTGTATCAAATAATCGCAGGCCTCCCGTGGATCCCGGGAGAGCCAGGCGGGTCAGGGTCGCGCTGTGACCCAACGCCAGAGGGCATCCAGTGTCTGCAAAGCGGTCAGGTTCCGCCAGGGCCAGGCAGCCTGCATGCGGATGGGATCATCGAAGTACGGACCCCCATAGGTGAGGTGGGCACCATCTTCCAGCAAGCCTTTGTGCGGCAAGTCCTGCACCGCCAGCCAGAAATTCCAGAAAGGCAGGTCGTATTCATACGCCAACCGGGCGATCTCCAGGTTGATGGCATGATCCCCCTCCAGGTTGTCGGCTTTCGAGACCAGGATCGGCACAACGCCCTGCTCCAGCAGACGGTCCAGGATCTGGCGCATGTTGGTGTCGAACGCCTCCTGGTGATAGATGTCATTCGAGCCGAGCGAGATGATCGCAAAGGATGGTTTCTGAATGCGGATCTCACAATCCAGCGGGGTCTCGCCCGATTCACACACATCCGGGTCTGCCATGAAGGCTGTCAGTACACTGGCAGAGGAGAATCCGTTCCCACTTGCCGGGCTTATCCGACTATGCGAACCATGGAAATAATCAATGATCTCCTGTAGATAGGCATACTCGCCCAGGGAATACCCACCCGGATCGCCATCGAACGCGCCCAGGAACCAGGTGGGGCTGGCATCGCAGTCGCCGATCTTGGAATACGCCTGCGGATTATTGCCGAGGGCAAGCCCCCGGGCGTAGATCTCGCGCAGATCCACACTGAAAACATCGGGGACCACGCTCCATTCCCGCCAATCTTCCGGGGCGGGACGCGGCAAGGG